>JASFUJ010000638.1:0-3206 GCA_050050355.1 Acidobacteriota bacterium | reverse complement strand
GCGGACGCGAAGGTCGGGCCGGCGGATGCCTTCTGGAGCGAGGAGATGGGGGAGTTCTTCCTGCCGTACGACGCGGTGCGGAGGGCGAGCGATCCGGATGCGGCGCTGCTGGAGTTTCTGCAGAGCACGTATGAGGCGGCGGCGGAGCTGGCCGGGTGGGACCGGGCGGCGCTGGAGCGGGAGGAGGGGGCGCCGGCGGGGGTGCGGGTGGGGGCGGCTTGAGCCCCGCTTGAACCCCCTCACCCCGGCCCTCTCCCCGCGGGGAGAGGGAGGCGATGGTGGGGGGGGACCTGCGGACCGGGGGGGGGGAGAGGGGCCTGGAGGTGTCATCGTGTTGCCGGTGGGGCGTCAACCACTTGCTGGTGACCTGCCGGTGCCTGCGGTCTGCTGACTCCAGAGAATTTCGACCATCGATCTGGTTCGAACTTCGAAGGGGGCGGCGATCTCGCGTCGTCGCGGGCCGGTCTTCCCGTGGCGAGGGTGCACCTCCTTCCAAGGGGGTGCACCGTGGCGAAGAGGCTCGTGGTCCTGATTGCCCTGTCGATCCTGCCGGCGAGCGTGCTCGCCTCGCCCGTGTTCGGAGCGGGTCTCGGGGCGGGGCCGGAGCCGGAGGTTCTGGCCGGCCGGTTCCACACGATCTTCGAAGACGATTTCCAGGACCCGGCGCGGTCCGGGCGCCGTTTCGTCCTGATCGACGCGGAGGGGCGCTGGACGGAGCTGACGGTGCCCGCCCGGGTCCTGGAGGGGGCGGGCGGACCGGCCGCGCTCCGGGGGCGACGGGTGCGCGCGGTGGTGACCCCGGGGGGCGGCCCCGCCCCGGAAGCGCTCTCCCTGGAGCGGTTGCCTGATCCGGTGCCGGGCCGCGGCCGGCTTGGACCCAAGACCGGGGATCGAGCGCGCCACGAGCTGGCCGCCCGGGCCGCCGTGCTCGGCTCCCAGCCCTACGCCTCGCTGGCGTGCAAGTTCAAGGACATCAACCAGGTCCCCCAGAACATGAACTACATCGACGGGCTCATGGGGAGCGCCTACCCCGGGCTCGACCACTACTGGCAGGAGATCTCCTCCGGGCTGATCGATCTCACCGGCTCGGTCCAGCTCGGCTGGTACCGGCTGCCGAGCCCGCTCGGGGTCTACTACGACGAGGTGCTGGACGTGGTCGACATCTATCTGCTGCTGGCCGACTGCGTGGCCGAGGCGGACCCGGACCTCTACCTGCCGGACTTCGCCGGCATCAACGTGATGGTCAACCACCCGCTGGCGAACAAGGCGACGGCCGGGAGCGTCACCCTGACCGTGGACGGGGTGGTCAAGACCTACGGCGTCACCTGGCTACCGGACTGGGCGTGGCAGAGCCAGCGGACGATCGCCCACGAGATGGGCCATTCGTTCGGCTGGCCCCATTCGTCCGGACCGTACGGCCAGGTCTACGACTCCCAGTGGGACGTGATGAGCGGCGGCAACGCCGGCACGATCGACCCGGACTACGGCTCCTTGGGGTGCGGCACCATCTCCTACCACCACGACCTGGCCGGCTGGATCGATCCGCTCCGCAAGCTGGTGGCGCCGCCCGATTCCTCCTCGACGGTGACCCTCGAGCGGCTCGACCAGCCGGTGGACGGCAACGCGTACCTGATGGTGGAGATCGCCGCCGACGCGGACACCACCTACACAGTCGAGGCCCGCAAGCAGGTGGGCTACGACGCCGGGATTCCTTCCGAGGGCGTGGTGATCCACGACCTCTCCTACCAGGCGTTCGTGGTGGACGAGGACGGCGACGGCGATCCGAACGACGAGGGGGCGGTGTGGGTGCCGGGCGAGACCTTCCAGGACGCCGCCAACGGGGTGAGCGTGACCGTGGAGTCGGACACCGGAACCGGCTACGTGGTGACGGTCGACCGGGGCGCCCAGACTCCGCTGCCGAACCTGGTGGTGAGCCAGCTCGCGGGCCCGGCGGCGTCGGCGCCGGGCGGCAGGATCGCCATCACCGGCCAGACCGAGAACCTGGGCCCGGTCGGGACCGGCTCGAACTTCTCCACCGGCATCTACCTGTCCGAGGACGGAGTGATCACGGACGACGACTGGACTCTGACGAACCTGGGGCAGGCCCCCCTCGACGCCGGGGCGACCACCTCCCTGGGCAACAACCACACGATTCCGAGCTACCTGCCCACCGGCACCTACACCCTGGGTGCCCTGGCCGACCGGGCGGAGCAGATCAACGAGACCGACGAGACCGACAACTCCCGGGCCGGCAACACCCTCGTGGTGGACTACTTCGTACCGGACGCCGTGACCGACCCGGCGACCGGCGTGACCTCGACCCAGGCCACCCTGAACGGCACGGTGAACCCGCTGGGCCAGGAGACCGACGCCTGGTTCGAGTGGGGGCCGACCACCGCCTACGGCTCGACCACCCCCGTGGAGCAGCTCGGCGCCCTGAGCAGCGATCTGGCGGTCGCGGACACCGTGAACGGGTTCACGGTGGGCACCTCCTACCACTTCCGGGCGGTGGCCCAGAACGCCACCGGCACCAGCTACGGGGCCGACCGCACCTTTGTGCCGTCGACCGCGGACGTGGACCTGGTGGTGACCGACGTCTCCGGACCGGCCTCGGCCGCGGTGGGCACGGCGATTGATCCCTCCGCGACGGTGCTCAACCAAGGGACGGCCCCGACCGACGTCTTCCGCACCGCCGTCTACCTGGCCGAGGACCCCCAACTGAGCGGGCCGGCCACCCGGTGCGGCGGCGGGCCGATCGTCGACGGGCTGCTGGGTGGGGAGAGCAAGAGCCGGAGCTTCTTCTGCTCGATCCCGGTGGACATGACACCGGGGACCTACTACCTGGTCGCGTTCGCCGACGACGACCAGGAGGTGGCGGAGACGGACGAGACCAACAACTCCCTCTCCGGGGGCACGATCGACATCACCCGGGCGGACCTGGTGATGTCGTCCGTCTCCGGACCGGCCTCGGCCGGTGCGGCGGAGATCATCAGCGTCTCCAACACGGTCGAGAACCTCGGCGCCGGCGAGGCGACGGCGTTCCGGGTGGGGATCTATCTCTCGGCCGACGCCGTGATCGGCGGAGGGGACACGCTGCTGGGGGACCGGCTGGTGTCGTCCCTCGACTCCGGGCTCTCGGACTCTGCGGTGACCGACGTGACGATCCCGGCCGGCACCCCGACGGGGAGCTACTTCCTCGGCGCCGT
>JASFUJ010000637.1:0-3206 GCA_050050355.1 Acidobacteriota bacterium | reverse complement strand
ATGCCCTGGAAGAGGGCCGGGTCGACGGGGGGCTCCGGCTCGTCGGCCGCGAGGGCCGAGGGAACGGGGGCGAGTGCCGCCAGGAGGATCACGACGAGCATCGAGCGGAGGGTGGGGGAAGCCGTGGTCATGGGGGCCTTCCTTCCGGGGTCGTTCGGTGGACGGGGAGTGCGGGCGAACGGGCCGAGTATAGACGGCCCCGGGGGGAGAGCGGGGGTGGGGCAGCCTTCGCCGCGGGGCCGGTCGGGAGCGTGCCGCTCTTCGCCGTCGCCGAAGGCGGTCATCCGTCCGGCCAACCGAGGGAGCCCCGATGGACGCCATCTGCACCTGAGATGGCACGGTTCACGGAACCCTGACGACCCTTCTCTGCAATTGGGGTGGCACTTTGCACAGATTCTTGCTCCGGGTAGGCTTCCGGGCTATATTGCAGTATCCAATCGATGCAGGATATCCATAAATCTTCACTGAGGAGGACCTCATGACCCGAACGAAGCTCACGCTGTCTCTCGTCGCCGTCGCCCTGCTGCTGGCCACGGCGTCCGTCGCCGTCGCCGCCGAGACGGAGACGGCCCCCGACCTGGTCGAAACGCCCGCTGTGGACGCGCCCGTGACCCCGGGCGCGAGCTGCGGCGCCGACGGTCAGCCGCTGGTCGATCTCGAAGGTCAGGAGCCGATCCCGACGACCCAGTACTGCGGTGCCTGCAGCACCGGCGGCTGCGCCGGAGCCGAGCGCGGCCGGATCTGCTGGATTTCCGGCCTGGGCTGGCAGGGACACTGCAACATCTTCAGCGGCGGCTACATGTGTCCCGAGGGCGGCTGGGAGTGCCAGTGCGAGTATGGCCCCCTTCCCTGAGGGCGGTCGCTGACCGGTGAGCGGAGCGGGCCCGCGTGGGTCCGTGGAGACGACGGGCGGCCACGGTCGGTGGCTCGCTTCGCTCGCGTCCGGCCGGCTGAAGCCGGCCGCTTCGATTGATCCCGGCAGGGTGAGTCCCCTTCCGGAAACGCCACGGCAGCGAGCGGTGATCCGTGGAGCGGTCCGGGAGGCCCCGGTGGAGGGCGTCGAGGGACGCGCCCACGAGACCGCCGAACCGCCATCCGGAGCCGGCGCGGCCCGAGCCGAGCCGCGCGTTGCCCGCCCAACCGCCCTGCTTCGCGCGGCGTCCCGGAACCGGGGCCTCCCGGACCGCTCCCGGCGAACCCCTCCCCCCCCCCGGCGAAGCCCCCCCGCCCTACGGCTCCCGCAGCGCGTCGACCACCGGCAGCCGGGCGGCGCGGAGGGCCGGGAACAGGCCGCCGAGGAGACCGATCAGCAGGGCGTACACCAACCCCTGGACCATCAGCTCCGGGCTGATCCGGAAGGCGAAGGCCACCTGGCTGAAGCTCTGCCAGTTGAGCGTCGCCGCCCGGTAGCCGTCGAACGCCGCGTACGCCAGCCCGCCCCCGATCAACCCGCCGGCCAGGGCCAACCCGAGCGACTCGGCCAGCACCGACACCACCACCGGCCCGGAGCGGAACCCCAGGGCCCGCAACGTCGCGATCTCCCGGGTCCTGGCGGAGACCGCCGTGTACATGGTGTTGAGCGCCCCGAACACCGCCCCCACCCCCATCAACCCCGCCACCAGCGTTCCGAGGACCGAGATGAACGTGGTCATCGCCCGGGACTGCTCCGCGTAGTACTCGGTCTCCCGCTGCACCGAGACGTCCAGCCGGGGGTCGGTCGTGAGGGTGCTCTCGAACGCCTCGAACGCCTCGGGCGAGGTCAGCCGGGCGTAGACCGCCTGGAAGGTCGACCCCCGACGGTACGCCGGCTGGAGCACCCCCGCGTCGCACCAGATCTCGCTCTCGGCCACCGTCCCGCCGCTCTCGAAGAGCCCGACCACCGTCCATTCGAGGTCCCCCCAGCGCAGCGTCCGGCCCACCTCGAGCCCGCCGAACTCGCTCGCCGCGGCGACCCCGGCGATCACCTCGTTGCGGCCCGGCGTGAAGCGCCGGCCCTGCACGATCTCGAGGTCGTCGCGCACCTCGAACGCCGCCGGCCCCACGCCCCGCAGGGGCACGTTCGCCGGGGTCCCGGTCGAACGCTTCGGCAGGTCGACCACCACGAAGAGCTCCGCCGAGGCCGACGGGGCGCCGTCCACGCGCAGGATGCCCGGGGCGTCCTCGATGATCCGCGTGTCCTCCCGGCTCAGCACGCTGTTCATCTCCGCCTGGCTGCCTCCGCGCAGGATGATGACGGTGTCCGGCGAGCCGGTGGACTCCATGGTGGCTCGGAAGCCCTCGGCGATCGAGAGCACCGCCACCAGCACGGCGACCACCCCCGCCACGCCCACCACCGCGGCCGAGGACGATCCCCAGCGGCTCGGCACGGTCTTCAGATTCATCCAGGTGACCACGGCCACCTGCCCCAACCACGCCAGCGGTCCGGTCTTCATCTCAACCCCTCCTCAGTGACGCCACCACGTCGAGACGGAGCGCCCGCACGGCCGGCAGGACGCCGGCGGCGAGCCCCATCAGGAGCACCAGGACGCCCCCGGTCGCCAGGTCCCGGCCCCGGAGGTAGAACGCGGGCAGGAACGCTCCCACGTCGACTCCGCGGACCACGCCCCAGCCCAGGAGCAGGCCGAGGCCGCCGCCCAGCACCGTGAGGGCCAGGGCCTCGCCCAGCACCAGGCCGAGGACCTTCGGCCCGGTGAACCCGAGGGTCTTGAGCACCGCCAGCTCGCCGAGCCGCTCGCGCACCGACTGGGCCATGGTGTTGCCGGTCACCAGCAGGATGGTGAAGAACACCGCCCCGAGGATGGCGATCACGATCCGGCCCACGTCGCCGATCTGGCTGGCGAACGCCTGGACGAAGGCCCGCTCGGTGGCCGTCTTGGTCTCCGCCGGCGAGTTGGCGAACTCCTGGTCGACCGCCTCGGCGATCGGCGCGGCCCGGTCGGAGTCGGCCACGCGCACCACGTACCATCCCACCAGCCCCTCGCCGAAGGCGCGCGCCTCGTTCAGGTAGTCCTGGCGGAAGAAGAGCTGGGTCGTGTCGGTCCCCTCCTCGGCCCCTTCGTAGATCCCCTCCAGGGTGAACTCCCAGGTCTTGGAGCCGTCCTTCCTCTGCCAGATCGTCGCCTGGATCGGGATCCGGTCCCCCACCTCCCAGCCGAAGCGGTCGGCCAGGGCGCGGCCGGCGATCGCCCCGGTGCGCCGGGAGAGCC
>JASFUJ010000636.1:0-3206 GCA_050050355.1 Acidobacteriota bacterium | reverse complement strand
ACCGACCCTGGCCGACGGTGGCGAGATCCTCACCGATCTGCGGGCGATCCTCGGTGCCCCGAGGTACCTGGAGCTCGTCGCGGACCTGGTCCGGTAGAGGGCGCCCGACCGTTGAATTGTTCGACGGTGACCGTTGAGGATCTCGACACCAGGCCCCCGAGACACCCCGTGCACACCCCGGAAGAACCCCTCCAAGACACTGACCACAAATCACTTACACGTCTCGATGGGCCGTGGCCTCCGGCTTGCAGTGACTCCCGGCGAGGCCACACGAAACGGCCCAGAGGAGGTTGCCATGACACACACCCCGCACGCCGGAAGAAACAAGAACCTGGAGTGGCTCCGAGTCGGAGGGTACGTGGCGCTGGCGATGGTCGCCCTGCCGGTGGTCGCCGCGGTCGCCTTCGTCGCCCGCGGCCTGCTGCTGGCCGCCGCCGTGATGGTCCTGGTGGCCGGCCTGGCAGCCTACGCCGTCAGCCCCGGCTTCCGGTCCTGGTTCGAGCGGAGGACCGAGGACCAGGTCTCCTACAGCGGACTACGCCTGGGGACCGGTCTCGCCTTCCACCCTTTCCACGCCTGGGCGCGCATCGAAGGCGACGAGGCCACGGTGGGCGCCGATGACCTGGTCCAGGCCACCCTCGGGCCGGTCGAGGTGGTGGACATGCCGCAGATCGGCGCACGGGTCCACCAGGGCGAGCCGGTGCTGCAGCTCTACCGGGACGGCCGCGACCTCGTGCTGAGATCGCCGGTCTCGGGAGTCGTCCTGTCGACCAACGAATCCCTCAAGTGGGATCCGCGGCAGGTCAACCGTGAGCCGTTCGGCGCCGGCTGGCTCTTCAGGGTCCGCGGCGAGAACCTCAAGCGGGAGCGCAAGACCTTGCTGCGGGGCGAGGAGGCCCGGGCCTGGTTCCGCCGGGAGGTCGATCGCCTGGTCTCCCGCCTGATCCCGAGCGCCGCGCCGGCGCTGCCGGACGGCGGAGTGCTGGTCGACGAGCTGCACCGGCACATCGATCCGCCCCACTGGGATCGCCTGGTCGAGGAGTTCTTCGGGGGAGAGGACCGCCCGTGAGGGCGATCGTTCCGCCCCCCCACCCCTGATCCCGATCCAGGACGAGACGAGAGGAAGCGACCATGGAATTCAACCGGAGGAATCTGTTCAGGATGGCCGGCGTGGCCGGCGGTGCGGCGCTGCTGCCACGCAAGGCGGAGGCGGACATGGCCGTGGCCGCCGGCGAGCGGACCGACGGCTACGCGATCCTGGTGGACCTGAGCCGGTGCGTCGGCTGCCGTACGTGCGAGGCCGCCTGCGCCGAGGCCAACGGCCTGCCGGAGCCCGACTGGAGCGACGACTTCTCGTACGAGAGCGAGCGCTCCACGTCCGAGACCCAGTGGACCGCGGTCAACCGCTACGAGACCAGCAAGGGCGAGGTCTTCGTCAAGCGGCAGTGCATGCACTGCCTGCAGCCGGCCTGCGCGGCCGGGTGCCTGACCAAGGCCCTCTACAAGACCGAGGAGGGCCCGGTGATCTGGCGCGAGGACAAGTGCATGGGTTGCCGCTTCTGCATGGTCTCCTGCCCGTTCGACGCGCCCAAGTTCGAGTACCACAGCGCGGTGCCGAAGATCCAGAAGTGCCGCATGTGCTGGGAACGGCTCGCCGAGGGCGAGACCCCGGCGTGCGTCGAGAACTGCCCCGGCGAGGCGCTCGCCTTCGGCAGGCGCTCGGAGATGCTCAAGCTGGCGCGCGAGCGCATCGTCCAGAACCCGGAGACCTACGTCGACCACATCTACGGCGAGCACGAGGCCGGAGGAACCGGCGTGCTGTACATCTCTCCGGTTCCCTTCGAAGAGCTCGGCTTCCGGACCGATCTGGACCGGGAGGCCTACCCCGAAAAGACCCGCGACTTCCTCACCGCGGTGCCCGTCGTGCTGGTGCTGTGGCCGGCGATGATGCTCGCCCTGCGCCGGGCCGGGGACCGCGAGGAGGAGGAACCCGGAGCCGCGACCGGCTCGGACGGGGCGGAGGAGGTGTGAGATGACTTCCGACACTGATGCCACGCTCAGGCGGCCCGCCGGCAGCTTCTGGGCCTTCCTGCGCCGCGAGCTCCGGCCGAAGGGGCGCCTGCTGACCCCGTTCAACGTCGTCACGCTGGCGCTGATGGCGACGGGCGCGGTGATCCTGTTCTTCCGGTTCACCCAGGGCCTCGGCTCGGTCACCAACCTGAGCCAGGAGTTCCCCTGGGGCCTGTGGATCGGGTTCGACGTGCTCACCGGCGTGGCCTTCGCGGGCGGCGCCTACGTGCTGACCTTCATGGTCTACATCCTGCGCCTGGAGAAGTACCACTCGATCGTCCGGGTGACGGTGCTCAACGGGTTCCTGGCCTACGTCTTCTACGCCGGCGCCCTGCTGCTCGACCTGGGACGACCGTGGAACGTGGTCAACCCGATCATCGGCAACGAGTTCGGGCTGTCCTCGGTGCTCTTCCTGGTGGCCTGGCACTTCATGCTCTACATGCTGGCCGAGCTGGTGGAGTTCTCGCCGGCGGTGGCCGAGTGGCTGGGCCTGGAACGGATGCGGCGGGTGCTCGCCGGCCTGACCGTGGGGACGGTGATCCTCGGCATCACCCTGTCGACGCTGCACCAGTCGGCGCTCGGCGCCCTCTACCTGATGGCGGAGCCGAAGATCCATCCGCTCTGGTACTCGGAGTTCATCCCCATCCTGTTCTTCGTCTCCAGCATCTTCGCCGGCCTGTCGATGGTGATCTTCGAGGGCTCGATCTCCCACAAGGTCTTCCAGCGTCGCGTGGGCAAAGACCTGGAGCGTTCCCACGACGACATCCTGGTGGGTCTGGCCCGGATCGCGGGAGGGGTGATGTTCGTCTACCTCTTCCTCGAGGCCCTGAAGATCCTCCACGGCCAGAAGTGGCTCTTCATGGAAGGGCCGTGGGCCGCCTGGTACGCGCTGGAGATCGTGGGCCTCGTGGCCCTGCCGATGGTGCTCCTGATCACCGGCAGCCGGCGGCGGGACCTGGTGATGATCCGCACCGGAGCGGCGATGACGCTGATCGGGGTGGTGCTCAACCGGCTCAACATCTCGGTGATCGCGTTCAAGTGGTACGAGTCGGTTCACTACGTGCCCACCTGGATGGAGATCGTCGTCACCGGCGCGGTGATCTCCGCCGAGCTGTGGGTGTTCCGGTGGGTGATCA
>JASFUJ010000635.1:0-3207 GCA_050050355.1 Acidobacteriota bacterium | reverse complement strand
GCCGACGATCGTCGCCTGGCGGACGGTCCTGATCATCACCCCGGTGGGCCTCGCCTTCGGCTGGCTCTACTGGCGGCGTGGGCTCGAGGCGGCGATCCTCTCCCACTTCGTCATCGACATCATCGTCCACGTGCTCCGGCCGCTCGCCGAGAGCTGGCTCTGAGCGCTCCTCTTCACCTCACTCCTGTCGCAGGGTCGTCACCGGGTCGGTCCGGGCCGCCTCCCGGGCCGGCCCGAGGCTGGCGAGGAGGGTGACCACCGCCAGGAAGCCGGCTGCCGTCGCCAGGGACAGGGGGTCGTCCGGCTCCAGGCGGAAGAGCCAGCTCCGGAGCAGATCGCCCAGGAGAAGCGCCGCGAGCAGCCCCAGCGAGACCCCCACCGCGGTGAGCTCCAGGCCCTGGCGGAGCATCAGGCGGACCACCTTCCCGCGCGACGCCCCGAGAGCCATGCGGATGCCGATCTCCCGCAGCCGCCGAGACGCCGCGTAGGCCACGACCCCGTAGATCCCGACCGCTGCAAGCGCCAGGGCCGTGGTCGCGAACAGACCCAGGAGCAGGGTGTAGAGGCGGTTCCGGGCCACCGACTCCGCCATGAGCTGCTCCATCGTGCGCACGCGGAAGAGCGCCTGTCGCGGATCGATCTCCTGGAGAGTCGGCCGCAGAGCGCGCGTCACCGTCACCGGGTCCCCCGTGGTCCGGAGGGCGATCGCGAACCAGTCGATGGGGAACTGGGCGTGGGTCACGTAGAGCTCCGGCGGCGGTTCCTCGGCCAGGGTCCGGCTTCGCACGTCACCGACCACGCCCACGACCTCGCCCCCGGCCCGGTCCCCGCCCAGGCCGAAGCTCGTCCCCAGCTCGACGGTGCGGCCGATCGGACTCCGGCCGGATCCGCTCCCTGATCCCGTCCCGGGCCCGATCTCCGGCCAGAGCAGCTCCGCCGCGGCCTGGTTGACCACCACCACGCCGGGCGCTCCCGACCGGTCCCGATCCGTGAAGCCGCGGCCGGCCAGCAGCGGAATCCCGAGGACCCGGAAGTAGTCCGGCGTCACGACCCGAAGCTGGACGTAGCGCGTCTCTCCCGGCTCGGCGTTCACCGGCTCGCCGTCGAGCTCCTCCACCGAGATCGTGTAGTTCATGCCGGAGAGCGGCAGGCCCATGACGGCGGCGGCCTGCTCGACGCCGGGCAGGGCTTCGAACCGTTCGAGCGCCCGCTCGACGAGCTCGGCCCGCCGGGCGTTCCCCGGGTAGTCGCCTTCGTTCAGGAAGAGATTGAAGGTGACGACGCCCTCCGGGTCGAACCCGGTCTCCACCCGCTGGAGCAAGAGGAAGCTCCGGGTCAGGAGCCCGGCGCCGAAGAGGAGCACCACGGCCAGGGCGATCTCCGCCGCCACCAGGCCGCCGCGCAGGCGACGGCTCGTCCGGTCGCCGGTGCTCCGGCTTCCGGAAAGGAGCTCCACGGAGAGCGACCGGGACGCGGCGAGCCGGAGCGCGGGGACCGCACCGGCCACGAGGCCCGCGACCAGGGTGAGCGCGATGCCGAACACCAGGGCGGCGCCGTCCAGGCGGGTCTCGTCCAACCGGGGCACCTCGACCGTCGGCAGGGAGGCCAGCACATGGGCGCCGAGCCAGGCGACGATCAACGCGGCGACGCCGCCGAACGCGGCGAGCAGGGCGCTCTCCCCGAGCATGCCTCCCAGGAGACTGTCCCGACCGGCCCCCATGGCCGAGCGGATCGCCAGCTCCCGGCGCCGTTCGAGGATCCTCGCCAGGAGCAGGTTGGCGACGTTGGCGCAGGCGATGAGCAGCACCAGCCCGGCGGCCCCCGCGAGCATCGCCAGGGCCGGCCGATAGGGACCGGCGATCGCCTCGCGCAGGGTGACCACCTCGGCGCCGTAGCCGGCGTTGTGATCCGGGTACGCCGCCTCCAGGCGCTCGGCGATGCTGGACGCCTGGGCGGCGGCCTGTTCCAGGTCCAGCCCCGGCGCCAGGCGGCCGATGATCTCCAGGTAGTGAGCGCCCCGCTGGCCCGCGAGATCCTCCTCGGAGAACGCCAGCGGCGTCCAGAGCTCACTTCCTGCGGGGTACGCGAAGCCTTCCGGCATCACGCCTGCCACCGTCGCGCGCGCGCCGTCCACCGGAATCGTCCGGCCGAGGATCTCCGGGTCGGCGCCGTACCGTCGCACCCAGAGCGCGTGCGAGAGGACCACCGCCGGATCCGCCCCGGGCTCGAGCTCACCGGCGGTGAACGGCCGCCCCAGCGCCGGCGCCACGCCCAGCGCCTCGAAGAAGCCCGACGTCACGGCATGGCCCGGCACGATCTCGGCGGGCCGGTCCCCGCCGGCCAGGGTGTACGAGCCCTCGTTCAGGGCGACCAGCTCCTGGAAGGCATCCGCCCGGGTGCGAAAGTCCAGGAAGTTGGGCGCCGACGCGTACGAACGCTCCCCGTCGGACAGAGGAAACAGGGCGACCAGGCGGTCCTCCTCCGGATACGGCAGGGGGCGGAGCAACACGGCGTGGATCGCGCTGAACAGAGCGACGTTGACCCCGATTCCCAGGGCGAAGGTGACCACGGCGGTGACGGCGAAGGCGGGCCGGCGGGTGAGTCGGCGCAGCGCCTGGCGGAGGGCGGTGAGGACCTCGGGCATCGGGCTCTCCTTTCGTGGCTCGGGTGCTCTGCGCGCCGGAGAAGGAAGATCCGTGCCAGGAACCGGCGGATCTCCCGAAGAGCCCCGCGCGAGGCGATTCACCCCGTTCGCGCACCGCGCGCGGAGGGCGTCCGCCGTCCGATGCCGAGACCGCCCGTCCCGAGACCGGACGCCCCGGAGCCGTCTTGCTCGACGAGTGGCCGATCGGTCCGGGACGTCTTGACAAACCGAACGAGCGTGCTATTCTGAGCCCATGAGCAAAGGAGAGGAGACCCGGGCGGCGATCCTGGACCGGGCGTTCGCCGAGGCGAGCCGCGTGGGGCTCGAGGGCCTGACCATCGGCAGCCTGGCCGACGAGGTGGGCCTCTCCAAGAGCGGCCTCTTCGCCCACTTCGACTCGAAGGAGACGCTCCAGCTCCAGGTGCTCGAGACCGCCGCCGAGCGGTTCATCGAGACCGTGGTGATCCCGGCCCTGAAGGAGCCCCGGGGGGAGCCCCGGCTGCGCGCTCTGTTCGAGCGGTGGATGGAGTGGGAGACGGCCGAGTTCCAGCCGGGCGGCTGCA
>JASFUJ010000634.1:0-3212 GCA_050050355.1 Acidobacteriota bacterium | reverse complement strand
GAGGTGCCGGCCGACGCCGCCCTCGCCGCGGCCCACGCCGAAGCGCTCGAGACCCTCGCCGCGGACGAAGAGGACGCCGACCGCAGGGCCCGGCTCGAGTTCCTGGCCGAGTCGTTGACGCTCCGCGGGGAGCCGGTCGAGCTGAGCACCGAGGCCCTCCGAGCCTACGTCGGCACCTACGGCCCCCGGATGATCACCCTCGACGGTGGCGTGCTGCGCTACTCCCGGGACGGCGGACCGGAGCGGGTGCTGACCCCGGTCGGGGACGACCGGTTCCTGCTGGGCGAGGAGAACGACTTCCGGCTCCGCTTCGAGCGGGACGGGGACGGGCGGGTGGTGCGGATCGTCGGGCTCTACGCCGACGGCCGGGAGGAGCCCCACGAGAGGGCCGACTAGCAGGGGTCCAACGAAAACGAGGGGGCGCCGGGCGGCGCCCCCTCGAGGATCGAGCTCGGCCGGAAACGGCCTCGGCTCTTACTTGCAGGTCTTGCCGCCCGCGGGACCACGGCACTTCTCGGAGCAGCAGTCGCTGTCGACCGTGCACGAGGCGCCCTGCGGGAAGCAGCCGCCCGGATCGCAGGCCGGGTCGCCGCCGCAATCCGTGTCGTCGCAATCGACGAACGTGTCGCAGTCGTTGTCCTGGCCGTCGTCGCAGGTCACCTCGGGATCCTCGGTGACCGTGCAGCTTCCGCCGCCGCCGCAGGACGGGCCGGCGAAGGCGCCGATCCGGGTCTTGAAGTCGAAGCTGTTGGTGTTCTCGTAGTACTCCTGGGTGTACCAGAAGGTGCAGTCGTCGACCGGGTCGACGCTCATGGACGAGTAGTCACCCCAGCGGTTGTAGGACTGGGTCTGGGAGCCGGAGCCCGCGATCATCTCCACCTCGCCGCCCGCCATGACCCCGAGCGGATCGGCCGCCGTCCGGGTGGTGTAGCGCACGGACGGGAAGGTGTTCTTGCTCGACAGGCTGTAGCCCAGGGCGATGTCGCCGTCGCCGTTCATGGCGGCGGAGCCCATCCAGCGGTTCTCGCCGTCGGCCGGGGCGTAGGTGCCCTCCTGATAGAGGCTCCAGCCGGAGCCGTCGTTGCGCAGCTCGGCCCAGCGGACGCCCGCGGTGTCGTTGCCGTCGGAGTCGACCGTGGTGTTGAGCACCAGCGCGTCGTAGCCGGTGAAGGACCGGTACTGGGCGCGGTACATCTGGAGCTCGTCGGCCGGGTCCAGGCCCTCGCCACCGCCCCGCTTCGGCTGGCCGATGCAGTTGCGCTGGAAGAAGCCGCAGACCGTCGAGTCCCAGCCGGTGGGACTGACCACGAACGGCAGCTCGGTGAAGGTGGAGTTGGCCGGCGTGGCGAAGTCGGGGGTGAACTCCCACAGCCGGTAGCCGTCGGCTCCGGTCAGCGGGCCCTCGAAGTCGTCGTCCCAGGCCTTGGTGAAGATGCCCGGGGTGCCGGCGGCCGGCGCCGGGCCCTCGAGGTGCGGCGGCTGGATGCCGTCGGGGCAGTCACCGCTCAGGCAGGGCATGCTGAACTTGATGAAGGTGGCGTTCGGGTCGCCGGCGAGCAGCGCCGCCCGGTCGAACGCGGTGGCGCTGGCGAAGGTGCCGTCGTCGCTCGGGAAGTCCCGCAGCGAAAGGTAGTAGGCGTCCGGCATCAGGCCGAACTTCGGGTAGTCGTTGTTCTCGCCCGGGGAGACCACGAAGGCCCAGCGATCGTAGCTGCCGGTCGGATCGCCGGTCTGGGAGACCGCGATGCACTGGACGCCCTCGTTGATCGAGAACTGGCTGACGAACCAGCGGTCCGCCAGGTGGTCGTAGATCACGATCGGGTCGCCGTCGTTGTTGTTGCGGCAGGCGTCGGCCGCGGGGCTGCCGGTGAAGCCGGCCCAGAAGGAGTTGCCGGCCTGCGGGAACCCGGCTGCCATGGTGGCTCCGGTCGGGACGCCGTCGACGTCACGGGTCACGTCCCAGACCGCCCAGATCAGGTTGATCCACTGCACGTAGTGGTCCGGGCCGATGTCGCCCTCGGTGTCCGGCGGCACGATCCGGCCGCCGATGGTCGCCGCGTTGTCGTCGTCGGACAGACCCGGGAAGTTGAGGATCGGGGACGGCGTGGCCGCCGCGCTGACCAGCGGCTCGGCGTCGGTCTGGCGCAGCGGGTCGGGCTGACCCTGGAGGTTGGGTCGGGCGCGCTGCGGCGCCGAGTGGTGGGGGATCTCCACCTGGAAGCCCTTGGGGAAGCGGGGCTCCACGCGGACGTCACGGACCGGCTGGGACACGTCGTGCGCGGCCGCCTGCCCCACGGTCAGGGCCGGCGATCCGGCGGCTGGCGTCGCCCAGGCGGGCACGCCGGCGGCCACGACCGCGCAACAGACGGCCGCGAGAAACAGGATCTTCTTGGACTCCATACTGGTCTTCCTCCTAGCAGGGGTTGCAGAAGCAACGGAACAGAACGGAGGCCGAGCGGCGGACTTCGATCCAGGCCGCGCGGTCCCCGGCGTCGGGGTGGGGATGGAGTTGAATTGTCACGGGTCGAACCGGGCTGATGGTTTCTATCACACTCAGTGCGAGCCGGGAAGAATGCGTGACGGAACGCCGGCCGGGCTCGCTCGTGGCGGTGCGGTGGGGAGCGCGTTTTTTGGGTAGGATCGGCGAGCCATGCCGACGCTCAACCGATCTCTCGCCGCCTTCGCCGCCTCCGCCTGCCTCCTGTCGTTCCTCCTCCCGGGCTGTGCCGGGAACGGGGCCGAACCCGAGATCGGGCCCCCGCGATCCGCGGAGGAGGCCGACGCGGACCGGTCTCCGGACGGTCCGCCGGCGATGGATGCACCGGCGCCGGACGCGTTCGACCTCTCCGCCGCCCTCGACCGGAACCTCGAGCGAGTCCTGGCACGCGGCGGCGAGTGGCGGGAGCTCCGGATCGAGGCCGAGTGCCTCCAGGACGGCGTCTTCCAGCGGGTGCTGATCTTCGGCAGCGGGGTGGCCGTCTGGAACGACCGGCGGCAGATCCACCTCGAGCGCGACGACCTGCTCTCCATCCTGGAAGCCATCCACGAGGCCGGCCTCTCCTCCATGCTCGAGCTCTACGGGCGGGGGCAGGAGGAGCCGGCGCCGGCGGAGCCGAAGGAGGGGGACGGTGCGATCCGGATCACCTGCCGGGTGCTCCTCACCCTGGACGGCGTCACCAAGCAGGCCGCCCAGCGCGCCCGGGGTCCCCAGT
>JASFUJ010000633.1:0-3216 GCA_050050355.1 Acidobacteriota bacterium | reverse complement strand
TCGGTGATCTCGGCGTGGCGCGCCATCAAACCCTGCATCAACCGGGCGTCCCGCCGGCCGGCCAGGCTCCGGAAGAACCCCGGGCGCCGGGCCAGCAGCCCGGGCAACGACTCCAGCTCCCGCTGGAGGATCCGGTGGTAGTACCCCAGCTCGATCAGCTCGGCGTGGGCCAGCTCCACCAGGTCCGCCACGTCCCAGATGCCCTCCGGATCGACGATCAGCACCCGGTCGAACCCCAGCACCGCCAGGTCCCGCCGGCCGTAGCCGAAGGCGTACTGCTCGAGCTCCCGGCGCACCGAGACGGAGAGCTCCTCCCGCTCCCCCAGCACCAGGGCGGCGGTCTCGGGCCGGTCGAGCAGCTCCGCCGCCGGGCGGTCCGCCGGCTCGACCCCTTCCAGGTGGATCACCGCGAACTCCTCCCGGAGCCGCACCTCGACCGGACGGATCAGCGCCGGCGCGATCATCGCCTCCAGGCGCCGGAGCTGCTCCTCGAAGAAGGGCTCCAGGGCCCGGGCCTCGATGATCCCGTCCGCGGCCTCGAACAGCTCGGACCAGTCGACCCGGCCCGCCCCGTCCTCCAGGTCCACGCTCCAGCGCAGCACGCAGACGCCGAACTCGTAGATCCGCGCGGTCAACCGCCCGCTCCGGTCGTCGACCGTCTGGTCCCCCAGGTCGGCGGTGGCCGGGGGGCGCTCGAACTTCACCGCCCCACGCCGCGCCCGGAACAGCCGCAGCCGCTCCAGGGCGAGCTGGCCGAGGTCCACCTCCTCCGCCAGGTCGAACAGGCGGTAGACGGCGATCCGGGGTCTGCGGACGGTTCCGTTCATGACGCGCGAAAAATCGTACCCTTTTTTCCGGACTCGCTCTATGATCTTCGCCGCCCCGGCGCATGGCGCGCTGGGGCTCGAGCCGGTACGGCTCCATCCTGACAAGGAGAGTCCGATGACGAACGAGCGCGAGAGTTGGTGGCGTGAACGGAGAATGGGCGGGCGGGCCCTGCTGACGCTGGCGTTCCTGCTTCCGGCGGCGCTCGCCGCCGGCTGCGGCCAGCCGCCGGCGGAAGCCGAGATGACGGCGACCGGGGATGCGATCGCCCGCGGTCGCTACCTGGTGACGGTGGGCGGTTGCAACGACTGTCACACTCCGTGGGTCCTGGGCGAGGACGGTCATCCGGCCCCGGACAGGAGCCGGATGCTCTCCGGACACCCGCAGAACCTGGAGATGCCTCCGGCCCCGGCGGCCGCCGGCCCGTGGATCTGGTCCGGCGCGGCCACCAACACGGCCTTCGCCGGCCCGTGGGGCGTGAGCTTCGCCACCAACCTGACGCCGGACGAGAACACCGGCATCGGGGTCTGGGACGAGGAGATCTTCGTCGACGCGATGCGGACCGGTCGCCACTGGGGCCAGTCGCGGCCGATCCTGCCCCCCATGCCCTGGCAGAACCTGGCGGCGATGACCGACGAGGATCTCGCGGCGATGTTCGCGTACCTGCGGAGCATCCCGCCGATCGAGAACCGGGTCCCCGAGCCGCTGCCCCCGGCGGCCGGGGGCGCGGAGGCCGGGATGGTGGGGAGCCCTTCGCCGTAAGAGCCCCCGGGTGCGGGGTGGGTGACGCGGGGCGGTGGGGCCAGCGGCCCGGTAGGATACGAGCCCGGCGAGCCACCGCCGCCGCACCTCAGACGAACTGCTCCTCCTCGGTGGAGCCGGCCAGGGCCGCGGTGGAGGCGTCGCCTCCGGTGATGGTGTTGAGCACCCGGTCGAAGTACCCGGTGCCGACCTCCTGCTGGTGCCGGGTCGCCGTGTACCCCTCCCGCTCCGCCGCGAACTCCGCCTGCTGCAGCTCCACGTAGGCGTCCATCCCGCGGACCTGGTACTCCTTCGCCAGCCGGAACGTGTGGTAGTTGATCAGGTGCCAGCCCGCCAGCGTCACGAACTGGAACTTGAACCCCATCGCCCCCAGCTCCCGCTGGAACTTCTTCACCGTCCCCTCGTCCAGGTGCCGCCGCCAGTTGAACGACGGCGAGCAGTTGTACGCCAGGAGCTTGCCCGGGTACCGGGCGTGGATCGCCTCCGCGAACTGCCGCGCCTCGTCCAGGTCCGGCGTCTTGGTCTCGAACCAGAGCAGGTCCGCGTACGGCGCGTACTCGAGCCCGCGGAAGATCGCCCCGTCCGCCCCCTCGCGCACGTTCCAGTAGCCCTCCGGCGTCCGCTCGCCGGTCATGAACTCGTGGTCCCGCTCGTCGATGTTGGCGGTCAGCAGGGTGGCCGACAGGGCGTCGGTCCGGGCCACCAGCAGGGTCGGCACGTCGGCCACGTCGGCGGCGAGCCGGGCGGCGGTGAGCGTGCGGATGAACTGGGCCGTCGGCACCAGGACCTTGCCGCCCATGTGGCCGCACTTCTTGGCCGCCGCGAGCTGGTCCTCGAAGTGCACTCCGGCCGCCCCCGCCTCGATCATCGTCCGCATCAGCTCGAACGCGTGCACGGGCCCGCCGAAGCCGGCCTCCGCGTCCGCCACGATCGGCACGATCCAGTCGTGAATCCGCTCGCGGTGGGTGGCCCACTCCACCTGGTCCGCCCGCAGCAGGGCGTTGGTGATGCGGCGCACCAGGGTCGGCGCGCTGTTGACCGGGTACAGGCTCTGGTCCGGGTAGGTCTGGAGCGACAGGTTGGCGTCCCCCGCCACCTGCCAGCCGGAGACGTAGATCGCCTTCAGCCCCGCCTTGACCATCTGCACCGCCTGGGCGCCGGTGAGCGCCCCGAAGGTGTGCACGTAGTCCTCGCTGCGGAGCAGGTGCCACAGGCGCTCGGCCCCGTGCAGGGCCTCCGGATGGCTGAACCGCACCGAGCCGCGGAGCTCCACCACCTGCTCGGCGGTGTAGTCCCGGCGGATGCCGTGCCAGCGCGCCTCGTCCGCCCAGCGCTGCTCGAGCTCGCGCACCTCCTCGTCGAACGTCGTCTCTCTCGGTTGCTCGGTCACTTGCCACCTCTTTCCAGCCGGATGAGCCGGTCGTAGCCCGGCAGGGTCAGGAACAGGATGAACTCGTCGGCCAGCACCAGGTCGTCCATCAGCGCCACCGCCTCGTCCAGGAACCCGGCGCCGCCGGGAGCGTCCCGCAGCGCGCTCACCTCTTCGTCCCGGAGCGCTCGGTAGAGCGCCGCGTCCACGGTGCGGCCGTCGTCGAGCACGGCCCCCTTCGTCACCCACTGCCAGAGCTG
>JASFUJ010000632.1:0-3225 GCA_050050355.1 Acidobacteriota bacterium | reverse complement strand
GCTTCCGGTTCCAGGTCCAGGTCGCCGATCTGGAGCAGCGCCAGGATGCGGCTCGGCGCACCGCTGGCGAGCAATCGGTCGCCGCCCCGGATCGGCTCGTCCGATTCGATGGCCAGCCGGGTCTCCCCTTCGCGGATCACGCCGACCACCGTGAGGCCCACCAGCTCACCCAGGCGGGCTCCCCGCAGGTCGTTGCCCACCAGCGGAGCTCTCGGCGGCACCCGGAGCAGGAAGAGCCCCTGCTCCACGCGCTCGAGGACCTCCGGCCCCCGCTCGACGAGCTCGATCCCGGGCTCCTGCGCCAGCTCGTCCAGCCGCTCCGGAGCGCCCACCACCAGCAACTCGTCCCCCTCCTCCAGGCGGGTCGTCGCCAGCTCCTCGGTGACCACGGTGCCGTCCCGCTCGAGCCGGGCCACCACCACCCCGTAGCGTTGCCGGAACGCCGTCTCCTCGAGCGTTCGGCCCGCCAGGCCGGCGCCGTCTCCGGTCCCCGTCAGGCGCAGCCGGGCGGCGTCCGCCGCACCGTGGGTGGCGGTGAGCCGCGGGGGCGTCTCGTCCGGCTCGATCCCCTGGAGCTCCAGCAGCTCGCGGAGCTCGTCGAGCTCTCCTTCGACCAGCAGCAGGTCGCCGCCCCGCAGCTCCACGTCCGGGTCGGGGGCGAGGCGGCGCCGTCCGTTGCGCACCAGGGCGACCACCTGGATCCGCAGCGTGGTTCCCAGGCGGGCCTCGCGCAGGGTCGAGCCGTCGAGGGGGGAGCCCTCCGGGACCTGGAGGGAGAAGAGGCGTTCTTGGAGCCGGTAGAGCCGGGGCAGGTCGCCGCCGGCGCCGCCCGGCCCGACGGTCCGGGGCGAGCGCACCGGCAGCAGCCGGCGGCCGACGGTGACCATGAACAGGACGCCGGTGCCCAGGAGCACCAGCCCCAGAGGGGCGAAGTCGAACAGCTCGAAGGGGGGCAGATCGTTCTCGACCAGCACCTCGGCGGCCAGGATGTTGGGCGGGGTGCCCACGAGGGTGGTGGTGCCGCCGAGGATGGCGCCGAAGGCGAGGGGAATGAGCAGTCGGGACGGAGCGATGCCGGCCCGGCGGCAGATGCTGGCCACCGCCGGCAACAGCACCGCCGTGGCGGCGACGTTGTTCATGAAGGCGGACAGGCCCCCGGCCACCAGCATGATCACCACCATCAGCGGCACCTCCCGCCCGCGGCCCAGGGCGTGGAGCCGGTCGCCCAGGAGCTCCGCCACCCCGGTCTGCTGCAACCCACCGGAGAGCAGGAAGACCGACAGCATGGTGATCACCGCCGGGGACGAGAACCCGGTGAACGCCTCCGCCGGCCCCAGGTACCCGGCGAATACCAGCACCGCCAACCCGGAGAACGCCGTCACCTCCACCGGCAAGCGCTCCGTCAGGAAGAGCGCCACCATGACCGCCAGCAGGGCGAAGAGGAAGGCGATTTCGAGGGTCATGGGCCTGGGCTGGTCGACTGGCCTCGTTTCCTGAACCGTTGATGGGGTAGCTTATCGGTTCCTGGCGGGTAATTCGCATTTATCGGTCTTGAACAGGTTTTCCCTCTTTATCGGCTCCAATGCTATATTCGAAGAGTGAGCCCACTCACCAGGTCCAAGTACGCAACACTGATCGGCGATGTCGTGGAATCTCGCCGGGCAGGTTCGCAGGAAGAGATGTTCCGGTCTCTCGATGCTGCCCACTCGTGGGTCAATGAGCGCGTTGCCGCCGTTCAGCCTCTGCGTCCGACCATCGGCGACGAGTTCCAGGGGATCTACCCGAATGTGAGCTCCGCCCTCGAAGCAGCACTCTTCCTCCGCCTGTTCCTCAGGGGGACCTACGATCTTCGCTTCGGCATCGGCTGGGGGGAAGTCCTGACGGCAGCGCCGGAACGGGCACCGATGGCCCAGAGCGGAGCGGGATGGTGGGCCGCCAGGGAGGCCGTCGAAGCGGTAGCCGAGCTCACGAAGGGCCGAGGCTGGCCGCGAAGCGTCCGGACCCGAGTCATAGGACTCGGAGACTCGTTGGACGCCGTGGTGAACGCCCTTGCGATCTGCCAGGATCAGGTTCTTTCCAAGATGGATCGCAAGGATTGCCGGCTCGCGATCGGGATGTTCGAGGGAGAGCGTCAGAGCGACTTGGCGGAAAGCCTCGCCATGTCGCAATCGGAGGTCTCCCGCCGGCAGTTGGAGAACGGACCGGCCGCCTTGTACCGTGCATACCTGAGCATCAGGGAGTTCGCATCGTGACGGTGCTTGCCGGTCTCCTCGCGGCTCTGGGGCTCGCCGACATCATCTCTGGGGGTCTGTCCGGGACACCCTCGACCCGCCCGCGGGCCCTTTCCGGGATCGGGATCGGCTGCGGGCTCGCTGGCGCCTGGGCCTGGGCCGTACTCGATCAGGTCGGCCCGACCCTCGGTTGGGGTGGGTTCGTGCTGATCGCCTGCAGTGGCTGGATCCTTCCCCGGATCGGGCCGCGGCCGCCGGTCCGGAGATTGAGGCTCTCCATGGTCATGCTCGGAGGGTCGATCGCGGTCGGCTTGCTGGCTTCCGGCCAGTCCACCGTGAGCTCCGTGGAGATCGGGCACCCCTGGCTGGTCGAGAGCCCTTTCCGTATCCTCAATTCCCACTCGCTGTCGGAGCTCGCACTCGGTCTGGGCATCCTCCTGTTTCTTTCCGCGCCGTCGAACGGGGTGGTCCGCTCAGTGCTTCGCATCGCGGGGACCAGGGTCACAGGGGGAGAGAAACGCCTTCGCGCGGGTCGGTACATCGGCGTGATCGAGCGCTTTCTGATCTTCGGGCTCGCCGTGTCGGGGCAGGCCACGGCGGCCGCGCTGGTCGTCTCCGCGAAGAGCATTCTCCGGTTCCCCGAGCTTTCGAGGAGGGCTCGCGAGGAAGACAAGGCGGAGGAAGAGGAGGATCAAGGCGGGGCCGTAGCGGACGAAAACGGGGATGCGGAAATCGTGGCCGACGTCGATGTGATCACCGAGTACTTCCTCCTCGGCTCATTGACGAGCTGGCTACTGGCGCTGGCTCCCGTTCTCCTGTTCGCGTGAGCGACTCGAGCCGTTCCACGAGTACAATGCAGTAGCCCTCGAACCGAACTCGAACCCCCGGAGGAACTCATGCCTAGTGGACTCGGTGGACTCGGCGGACTCGTCGTTCTCGTCCTGATCGTTCTCGTCATCGTCGGCCTGGTGGGGCTGTACAACAAGCTGGTCCG
>JASFUJ010000631.1:0-3225 GCA_050050355.1 Acidobacteriota bacterium | reverse complement strand
TGGAGCCGTTCGAGATCGTCCGGATCCCCCGGCCCGGGAGGCGTGGACAGCTCGCCGGAACCTGGTTTCCGGCCACCGGAGAGGCGCGGGGCGCGGTCCTGCTCCTGCCGCCCTGGCTCCAGTGGGGACGATCCTACTTCCACCGCAGGGGCAGGATCCCGGCCCTGAGGGAGCGGGGGTATCACGCGCTGACCCTGGACTTCCCCGGGTTCGACGGGAGCGGGCCGGTCTCCGGGTTCTTCGACCGCGACGTGGCGGACGGCCTGCGGTATCTGGCCGACCGGGCGCCGGGCCTGCCCCGTCACGTCTGGGGGGTCTCCGCGGGCGGTTACTGGTCCCACCTCGCCCTCACCTGGAGCGACGAGCGGTTCGACCCGGAGGGGGCCCTGGGGGGAGGGGGCGTCCACGGGGCCGTGTTCGAGGACGTCTCGCCCCATCTCATCGAGTGGGGCGGGCGCATGATGCCGGCGGCGCGACCGCTCCATCTCGTGTTCCGCACCGCGTTCTTCCGCTCGGACCGGTACCTCGACCTGCGGCGTCACGCCCCCGAGCTGCGGGCGCGGCGGGTGGCCTACGCCTCGGGCGAGCTCGATCCGGGCGTGCCTCCCGAGGACACCCGGGAGCTCGCCGGGCTGGCCGGAGGCACGGTCCGGGTGGTTCCCGGCGCCGGTCACCTGGAGGCGATCAAGCTCGCCCGCGACGAGATCCTCGCCCTGGCGCTGGACACCTTCGAAGCCTCCGTGGGCTCCCCGTGAGGAAAACGCCCGGCCCGGCTCGTCGAAACGTTCGAGGGGTCGGAGGTCACTCCTACCCGAGTCATCCACCCCGCCACCGGTCGCGTCCGCCGACGGTCGGACGCACCCTCTTCAGGAGGTCCATCATGCGAGCTCCAAGGATGCCGCGTTCCCGGATCAGCGGGTCCGGAGCCTGCGCTCCCCGCCCGAACGGGCTCCCGGGCAAAGTCCTGGGGGCTGCGCTCCTCGTCGCCCTCTCCGGCGTGCTCCCCGTCTCCGGCGCCGAGCCGGGCCCCCCGGAACCCGCGGCGGCGGCCGACTCCCGTCCAACCCCGTGCGCCGCGAGGATCGCGCAACTGCGCGACCAGGGCCGCCGGGTCGAGCCTCTGATCGCCACTCTTCCCGACCCGCTCGATTCCCACTTCGCGCGGGAGTTCGACGTCCTGCTCGCGGCCATGTCCCGGGGCCTGGGCCGGCTGGGGTACGTGCAGGACCTGCACTGCCTCCCCTGGTCCCAGGACCCGGGCGGCGAGCCCCACCACGGGGAGCGGCCGGGTGTGGTCCTGTTCAGCGGCGGCGACGCGGTGGTGGCGGCGCTCCTGGTGGGCGAGACCCCCCTGGCGGGAGTCCACGCCCGGGCCATGGCCGAGGCGCTCCGGCAGGCGGACGAGATGATCGACGGCGGGGTCGAACGGGGGGTGATCCGGATCCTGGGGCCCACCTTCAGCGGCTCCGCGCCGTCGATCAACCTGGCCCTGACCGCGTGGCGCGCCGCGCGCGCTGAAGGCGACGGGCGACCGCCCGCCGTCGAGGTGCGCATCCGCTCGGGGTCGGCGACCGTCGACGGCCTCGGCGAGATCCTGCGCCGCGGGCTGGACGACGGCGACTCGCGCTTCCGGATGGACCGCTTCGTCTCGCTGACCGCGTCCAACCTCGACCTCCTGAGCTGCGTGTGGAACCGGCTCGTCCCGGAGCGGCTCGGCATGCGCACGCAGCTCCCCGAGTCGATGAACGACCAGCTCCCGGCGGGGCATCCCTGCGCCGCGGATGCGAACGCTCCGGACGACGACAACCGGCGCGTGGCGCTGCTGGTGGAGAGCTCGGCGTACGGCCGGGACTTCGAGGAGAGCGGCTTCCACGTGGTGCCCTTCCCGATGCACATGTGGCGGCTCCGCGAGCTCTACGAGCGGGAGCGCAAGCGGCGCCAGCCCGCGGAGATGGAGATGGACGCCGCCGCGACCGGGCCGGAGGTGGAGCTCCGCCGCCGTCCCCGGGGGATCCCGGCGTTCGGGGGCGGCGCCACCCTGGCGAGCCAGGACACGGTGCTGAACGGCATCCTCCACGACCTGGCCGAACGACGCTTCGAGGTGGTCGGAGTGGTGGCCAGCGACGTCATGGACAAGCGGTTCCTGGTGGAGCGGATCCAGGCGCTCGCCCCGGGCTCGCGGATCATCACCTTCGAAGGGGACGTCCTGCTCGCCGATTCGCGCAACGCGTCCTCTCCGGCCGGCGTGCTGGTGGCCTCGTCCTACCCGGTGGCCTGGCCGGATTCCGCCCTCGGTCCGGGTCCGGGCCCGGGGGGAGACGGGGACGAAGCGGCAGCGACCGTGCCGGGCCTCCGCTTCCCCCTGGACGCCGCGCAGGGCGTCTACTTTGCGGTGCGCGAGCTGCTCTCCGGGGAGAGCGGGGCGCCGCCCCGCGCGGTCTGGCTCAGCGTCATCGGCAAGGGGGACCTCCACATCCTGGAGCGGATCCCGCTCGACGAGCGTCCGCCGGACCCGGCGGACCGGAGCGGAGGGGGCACCCTCTTCCGCTCGGACACGTTCGCGTTCGGCGGTCTCCCCGTGGCGGTCCCCCCCACGCGGCTGCCCCGAGGTTGGTGGCTCATGCTGAGCCTCGTGACCATGGGCTTCCTGGTCGCCCTCGCGCACGTGGCACGATGCGTCTGGTCCACGAACGGCGGGCCACCGGGGTCCGGGTCCGAGCCGGCTCCCGGCCCCGACCGCTCCCGCATCTTCGGCCTGGTCCCGGTGGAGCTCGTCCGGCTTCCCCGATGGAGCTCCTGCGGCGAGCTGTCCAAGGCGTCCGACCGGGCGCTCCATGCGCTCGTGGCGCTGATTCCGGTGGTGCTCGGCGTTCCCTATTTCATCCTCAGCGTCCCCGCGCTCTCCGGCTCGCTGAGCAGGATCGGCGGCGGAGACGGGCTGCTCTCGGACCTGGCCGGAAGCTGGGTGGCGAACGTGCCGCCGCTGGTGATCCTGCTGCTCGTCTGCGTCATCCTCTACCTGCTGGCCGGGCTCGCGGTGCGGACGCTCTACGACGTGGCCCACGGGGACCAATCCCGCCCGGTGGAAGGCTTCCGCGGCCGGCTCGTGCAGATCTGCCGCACCGGTCTGCCGTTCGCCGTGACCGTCGGCCTGACGCTGGGCGCCGTGCTCCTAGGCTCCGTCTGGATCCGGCAGAGCTGGCAGGACGAGAGCAGCGCCCTGCT
>JASFUJ010000630.1:0-3227 GCA_050050355.1 Acidobacteriota bacterium | reverse complement strand
CGAGCGATTCCCGGTAGGCTTCGAGGGCCGCCGCCAGGTCGCCCTGGCTCGCCCGCACCTCGCCGATCTGGTAGAGCGCCTGGGAGCGCCGGTAGATCTCGTCGTCCGTCAGGTCGTCGGCGGGGACGGTGTCGAAGTAGTCCAGCGCCTGGTCGCCGACCTCGTCCAGGACGTCGAGTCGGCCGATGGGCTCGAGCTTCTTCCGCAGGTCGCCCACCATGAAGCCGATCAGGTTCTCGGCCTGGGCCCGTCGGTGCTCGGCCTCCTCGCGCGCCTCGATCGCCTGGTAGGCCAGGGTGGAGACGACGGCGAGGACGATCGTCGCGACGGCGGCGATGACGGCCGAGAGCTTGCGCCGCCGCTGGGCGCGCTCGAGGGCCCGGCGCTCGGCCTTCCGCTCCGCGCGCTCCCGGCGCTCGGCGTCCCGCTGCGCCCGGCGCTCCTCGAGGGAGCGGAGCCGGTCGGCCACCTCCTGGGCGTTGCGCAGCCGGCGCTCGGGGTGGCCGTCGACCATCGCGCTGATGTCTTCGAGCAGCAGGTCGTCGTCCAGGTCGCGCCGCCAGCCGGGAGCGAGGGAGCGGCTGAAGTCGCCGACCAGAAACTGGTAGAGCATGACGCCCAGGGCGTAGACGTCGGCCTGGACCGTCGGGGTGCGGCCTTCCACCACCTCGGGCGCCATGTAGAGGTGCGTTCCGCCGGGGGTCGAGGTGCTCTCGGCCACCATCTCGGTCAGATCGAAGACCGTGATGCCCCGGTCGGTGAGCGCACTCCGGTCGGTCACCAGGCCGATGCCGAAGTCGGTCAGGCGCACCGACGGCGCGCCCCGGGCGCCCTCCCGGATCAGCACGTTGGACGGCTTGACGTCCTTGTGGAGCACGCCGACGGAGTGGGCGGCGGCCAGGGCGTCGGCCACCTGGGCGATCAGCTCGAGCCGCGTGGCGAGGGGGATGCGGTCGATCCCTCCCCGCTCGGCGACCCACTCGAGCAGATTCCCCCCTTCGGTGTACTCGGACTCCAGGAAGTACGGCGCCTTGTCGAAGTTCCACTCGATGATCCGGGCGATGTCGTCCCGGGTGCCCAGGCTCTCCTTGAGCAGGCGGAACAGGGTGACCTCGCGCTGGAGTGAGCGCAGGTGGTCCGCCCGGTAGCAGAACTTGAAGACCCGCTTCTCGCCGGTCTTCTCGTGAGTGCCCAGCCAGACCTCGCCGAAGCCGCCTTCTCCCAGGCGCTCCACCAGGATCCAGTGGGCACGCCGGGGGACCTCCAGCCCCGGAGCCGGGCGCCAGCCGAGGGTGAGCTCGTCCTCGCCCGACACCGCCCGGCGCGCCTTGGCGGTGCTCTTGGGCACCAGCAGCGGGGCGAAGCCGGTGACGCCGACCTCGAAGATCTCCACCGGCTCGTCGACCCCCTTGAGCCGGTACGGGCCGTGGGCGAGCCAGCGGAGCCGGCCCTTCATCCCGTCCACGCGGATCGGCTCGGAGGCCGCCCCCTGCCGCGCCAGGTCGAAGGCGGCGCGGGTGAGCAGGGTCTGGCGCGCCTCGGCCAGGGCCATCACCCGGGCGGCGACCGGCTTGGCGAAGCCCTCGACCTCGACCGGCTTTGCTCCCCGGGCCACGTCCTCCGGGGGGTTGTGCCGCTCGTAGACCTCGCCCAGGTGGATTCCCACCCGGGCGGTCAGCTCGACACCCTCGGCGCCGGAGAGCTCGGCGAGGCGGCCGTGGTATCCGAGGGCGAAGCGCACGGCGTCGACCGCGCGGTCGAACAGGATCAGGAAGCCGTCGGTCTTGTCGATCTCGCGCCCGCCGCACTCCGCCAGCAGGTCCCGCGCCATGCGCTCGTGGCGCACGGAGAGCCGTCCCGCCTTCAGGTCCCCGAGCTCGGCGAAGAGGCGGGTGCTGTCGACGAGGTCGGTGACGACCAGCGTCTTGACGCGGGCGGATCGCTCCTGCACGGCTTCGCTCTCTACGGGTCCTTCCGGTCCGCTCGGAGGGGGGTCCGGTCGCGCTGACGGGGGCGCCATGGTCGTCCGTCCAGAGGGGTTCGCCCGAGGGGCGAGTTCGTTCGCTGGATGCTCAGGAGCTGGAAGCCATCATAGAAGGAAGGGGCGCATTCCTGCAACGACGGTCCGGTCGCGGTCCGGACCCGCTCCGGATTAGACTGGGGACATGGTGCATCGATCCTCTCCGACGGTCCTCCCGATCCTCTCGTCGATCCTCCTCGTCGCGGCTGCGGCCCTTCCGGCGCTCGCCCGCGAGCCCGCCGCCCGGGTGCCTCCCGGCGGAGTGGTGCGCTGGTCGGCACCCGGGACCGCCGCTTGCGGCATGGGCTCGGAGCGCTGGAAGCCGCTGGAGGAGACCTGCTGGTATCCGATCGACCTGCTCCACGAGCCGGGCTCGGTCGAGGTCGTCCGGTGGCGTGGTGGCACGCGCGAGACCGCACACGTGCACGTGGGGGACTACCCGTACGAGGTCCAGCACATCGAGCTCCGGGACGACTCCCGGGTCCATCTCTCGGAGGACGACCTGGCCCGGGCGCGCCGGGAGGGCCGGGAGGTGGGAGCGCTCTGGAGCCGGCGAGGGCCGCGGCTGTTCGAGCTGCCGCTCGCCGGGCCGCTCGATCCGCTGCCGGAAGGAGGCCGGTTCGGGGCCCGCCGGTTCTTCAACGGCGAGCCGCGGAGCCCTCACACCGGGGCGGACTACAAGGCCCGGGCCGGTGCGCCGGTGCGGGCGGCGGCGGCCGGGGTGGTGGCCCTGGCCGATCACCACTTCTTCGCCGGCAAGAGCGTGTTCCTGGACCACGGCGACGGGCTGATCACCATGTACTTCCACCTGAGCGAGATCGCCGTCGAGGCGGGGGCGCGGGTGGAGCGGGGGCAGCGGATCGGCGCGGTCGGCTCGACCGGGCGCTCGACGGCGCCGCATCTCCACTTCGGAGTGCGCTGGCGGGGCGAGCGGGTGGATCCGGCGATGCTCCTCGCCCCGGCCACCGCCCCGGCCGTCGCCCCCTGAGCCGAGGCGCCTGCGCCGCGGGGTTCGCCGGGAGCGGCCCGGGGGCTCCCGGCCTCCGGCACGGCTCCGCCTGGTAGGACTTCCGCCGGGTGGCTCCGCCTGCCGGCGGCTCGGACCGACCAACCCACCTCACCGGCGTAGCCCTGGGGCTCGTCCCCAGGGGAGGCGGCGCCCCTCGTTCCCCTCCCGGAGGACCGCTCCTGCCGGCCCTCCTGGCCG
>JASFUJ010000629.1:0-3247 GCA_050050355.1 Acidobacteriota bacterium | reverse complement strand
GCCGAGATCACCAGCCCCAGGGTCAGGTTGGCGGCGATGAAGACCAGCGACGCGATCCCCAGGTCGATCAACCGCCCCTCGATCGGCACCCGGAAGAGCACCAGCCCGGTGATCACCACGATCAGCACCTGGATGAAGCCGATCGCGATGTAGGGGAGGATCTTCCCGGCCATCAGCTCCATCCGGCCCACCGGGGTGGCGATCAGGAACTCGAAGGTGCCGCGCTCGCGCTCGCGGACCAGGGCCAGGGCGGTCATCATGATCATGGTGGTGGTGAGGATCACCCCCAGCAGCGCCGGCACCACGAACAGGGCGGTCCGGAGCTCCGGGTTGTACAGGTCGAGGACGGCGATCTCGAGGAACCGGGGGTGGACCAGCTCGGGTCGCACGCCGAAGCGGTTCCTGCGGGGCGGGGCGCGCAGGGAGCCCTCCCCGGCGCCGGTGGCGAAGCGCTCCAGGCGCCGGTTGTGGCGGTCGGCGAGACCTTCGGCGGAGGCCGCCGCCGCCCGGGCCAGCGTCGGGTCGGTGGCGTCGACCAGGATCGAGATCTCCGCTCCGCGGCCCCGGTGGTAGGCGCGGGTGAAGTCCTCCGGGATCACCACGACCACGCGCACCTCGCCCCGCTCCAGGAGCTCGCGCGCGGACGCCTCGTC
This sequence comes from Acidobacteriota bacterium, assembly GCA_050050355.1. Classification (GTDB taxonomy): domain Bacteria; phylum Acidobacteriota; class Thermoanaerobaculia; order Multivoradales; family DATKCC01; genus JASFUJ01. The sequence goes on along the minus strand of JASFUJ010000629.1, from coordinate 2,594 downwards.
CACGGGGCGGCGCGTGAAGTCGAAGGTCTGGGTGGCCTCGAGCTGGCCCGCCAGCCGGCGGGTGACCGCCGTATTGGAGTGGTCCACCAGCGCAGAGGCCACGTGCCGGACGTCCTGCTCGATGGCGTAGCCGAAGAGCAGAAGCTGCACCGCCGGCACTCCGACGATGAAGCCCATGGTCAGCCGGTCCCGGCGGAGCTGGCGGAGCTCCTTGCGGGCCACTGAGCGGGTGCGGCGGGCGGCTTCGAGGATCCGGGGGCCGCCCTTCGTGCGCCGGACCCGCTCGCGCAGGAGGGCGGCGATCCGGGCGAGGCCGGTGCGGATCCGGCTCAGGGCCCGCAGCGGAGCTCGCGGGGGCCGGCTCACGTCCCACGCTCCGGGAGGTCGAGCGTCTCCCCCTCCAGGAGCGCCACGAAGACGTCCTCCAGGTTCGGATCGGCCGGCTCGGCCAGGGTGCACCGGAGGCCCGCCCGCTTCAGGTGGTCGGCCAGCTCGGGGGCACGCCGCCGGGCGTCGGCCACCGGACCGGGCTCCGTCCCGGACGGGGGAGTCAGCAGCACGTGGACCAGGCCGCCGAGCTGGGCGACGCTCACCACGGACTCGAGCTCGCGCAGCACGCCGATGGCGTCGTCGGTCGGCTCGGCGGCGAGCTGCACCACGCGGCCCCGGAGCGCCCGGGTGAGCTCCGCCGGCGCGCCCACCGCGGCGGCGCGCCCCTCGCGCACCACGCACAGGCGGTGGCACCGGACCGCCTCGTCCATGTAGTGGGTCGACACCAGCACGGTGGCGCCTTCGCCCGCGAGGTCGAAGATCTTCTCCCAGAAGCGGCGCCGGCTGTCCGGGTCGACGCCGGCGGTGGGCTCGTCCAGGAACAGGATCTCCGGACGGTGGATCGTGGCCACGGCCAGGGCCAGCCGTTGCCGCCAGCCGCCGGAGAGGGTGGCGGGGCGCTGGTGTCGGCGGTCCTCCAGGCCGTACTCGGTCAGGCTCTCGTCCACCCGCGCGCGCCGCGCCGGGAGCGACAGGCCGAAGATCTCGGCGGCGAAATCCAGGTTCTCCTCCACGGACAGGTCCTCGTAGAGGGAGAAGCGTTGGGTCATGTAGCCCAGGCGGGCGCGGAGGCGCTCGCTCTCGCCCGGAATGCTCAGGCCCAGCACCCGGGCCGAGCCCTCGGACGGCTCCAGGAGCCCCACGAGCATCCGGATGAGGGTCGACTTGCCGGCGCCGTTCGGCCCCAGGAACCCGAACACCTCGCCCCGGGCCACGTCCAGGTCGAGGGCGTCGACGGCGGTCAGGTCGCCGAAGCGCCGGGTGAGGCCCCGGGCCTCGATCACGGTCTCCGGCCGGAGGCTCACGGACCGCCGCGCTCCAGGCGCAGGCGGACGCGGGCGGGCAGGCCGGGCCGCAATCCTTCCGGCGCCTCGTCGATCACCACCCGGGTCTCGTAGACCAGGTGCGCGCTCTCGCGCTCGGTCAGGGCGTAGTGGGGCGTGAACTCCGGCTCGCGGGCGATGTCCAGCACCCGCCCCGGCAGGTGGCCGTCGAGGCCTTCGACCTCGATCCGGGCCGCGCTTCCGGCCTTCGTGCGGGCCACAGCGCGGGCCGGCAGCCAGACCCGCACCCAGGGCTTCTCGTCCGCCAGCACCACGGCGGCCACGCCTCCGGCGGGGACCCGCTCCCCCTCCTCGAAGGCGATCTGGTCCACCACGCCGGCGAGGGGGGCGCGCAGGGTCAGCTCGTCCAGGCGCTTCTCCGCCTGGGCGATCCGCGCCTCCTTTTCGGCCACGAGCGCCAGGGCCTCGTCCCGGCGGCGGGTTGCGCTGTCCAGCTCCTGGACGGCGCTCACCCGGGCCTTGCGCAGGTCGACGGCCCGCTGGTACTCGCCTTCGGCCTCCTTCAGCGCCGCGTCGGCGGCGGCCCTGGCCGCCTGGTGGGCGCGGAGCTCGGCCTGGGCCACCTCGGTGTCGAGCTGGACCACCACGGCTCCGGCGGCGACCCGTTCGCCCACCTCCGAGGGGATCTCGACGATCTCGGCCGACACCGGCGCGGACAGCTCGAGGGCCTTGCGCTCCACCGTGCCGGCGAGCTCCAGGGTCTCGCCGCCGCACCCGGAGAGGATCGCCGTGACGGCGATCGGGACGACCGCCGCGAGGAGTCTCCGTGGAGAGCCGCCGGAGCTTCGGGTCACAGGCACCATCGCACGTCCTCCGTTCCTGGTCGAACGCCGGGAAACCTATCACGGGGACGGCCCCTCGCCCCCTGTTCGCAACGGGACCGCCCGGTCCCTCGCGAACCTTTCGGCCACCTCGTGCGTCTCTCCTCTCGGAGAGCCCGGCCGGCCCGGCCGCTCCGGCTCGGTCACTCCGGTCCGGCCGCTCCGCTTCGGCTACTCGGAAGCGGCCGGCTTCACCCGGCCGAATCGAATCGACCGGACGTCCACCGGCCGTAGACCGTGGAAGACTGGACACACCCGTGACCGTGGAGACCGAAACACTTCTGGAGCGATGCCGCCGGGGCGACGAGCTCGCCTGGGAGGCGCTCGTGCGCCGGTACCGGGGGCGGGTCTTCGCCGTGACGGTCCAGTACCTGCGGGA
>JASFUJ010000628.1:0-3250 GCA_050050355.1 Acidobacteriota bacterium | reverse complement strand
TCGGCTACGAGGACGTGAAGAACTACGACGGGAGCTGGACCGAGTGGGGAAACCTGGTGAACGCGCCGATCGAGCGGTGAGGAGCGCGCCGTGCCGGACCTGCCCGCCCCGCTGGAGGAGAAGCTCCGGGCCCTCGACCTGCTGGAGGATCGCGCCGAGCGGATCGAGGCGCTGATCTCGATCGCCGACCGGTTCCGCGAGGTCCCCCCGGAGATCGCCCGACGCCCGTTCCCGGAGGACGCCCGCGTGCCCGCTTGCGAGTCCGAGGCGTTCGTCTGGTCGGAGGACCGGCCGGACGGCACCCTGGGCCTGCACTTCGCGGTGGAGAACCCGCAAGGCGTCTCGGCGAAAGCGCTCGCCGCCCTGCTCGCCCAGACCCTCTCCGGCCTGCCTCCCGGGGAGGTGGCCCGGGTCTCGCCGGACGTCGTCTACCGGATCTTCGGGCGGGAGCTGTCGATGGGGAAATCGATGGGCCTGACGGCCATGGTCGACATGGTGCGCCGCCAGGCCGAGCAGCGGGCGGAGCCCAGGGGGTAAAGCGCCGGATGGAGGGCGGGGTGGCCCGCCCCCCACCCGACTGACCAGCTCACCCCACCCGGGGTCGATCCTCGCCCCGGGCCTACCCATGGAGTGCCCGACCGGGCGGAAACCGGGACGGCTCAGCCCGCCACCCGGATGCAGATCTTGCCGAAGTGACGCGCCGCGGCCATGTGCTCGAACGCTTCCCGCGCCTCCTCGAAGGGGAACACCCGGTCCACCACCGGCCGCATCCGGTGGGCTTCGACGGCCCGGTTCATGTCCTCGAAGTGCTGCCGGCTCCCCACCAGCACACCCTGGATGCGAATGCCCCGCATGAGGATGGGGAGGATGTTCAGGTCGTCGACCGTGCCGGAGAGGACCCCGATCATGGAGATCTCGCCGCCCGGGCGGACGGCCTGGAGCGAGCGCGGGAGGGTCCGGGCGCCCCCCACCTCGATCACGTGGTCAACGCCGCGACCCCCCGTGAGCTCCCGGACCCGCCCGCCCCACTCGGGCACCTCGCGGTAGTTGATCGTCTCCCAGGCTCCGAGTTGCCGCGCCCGCTCCAGCTTCTCGTCCGCCGACGAGGTGACGATCACCCGGGCTCCCAGCAGCCGGGCCAGTTGCAGGGCGAAGATCGACACGCCGCCGGTGCCCAGCGTGAGGACCGTGTCGCCGGCCTTCACCCGGCTTCCGCCGCCGTCAACGACCCCGCCGGTCAGGGCGTGCCAGGCGGTCACGCCGGCGCACGGCAGGCAGGCGGCCTCCTCGTCCGTCAGGTGGTCTGGGACCGGGACCACGCCGGCGGCACGGACGGTCATCAGCTCCCGGAGCGTGCCGTCGAGCGGGCCGCCCAGCGTTGAGCGGATGTACTCGGGGCGCTGGCGCCCGCCGAGCCATTCCTGGGCGAAGATCGTCGCCACCCGATCCCCCGCCGCCACGCGGCGAACCCCGTCGCCCACCGCGACGACCTCGCCGACCCCGTCGGAGCAGGGCACGAGCGGGAGGGGTTGCTTGGGGTTGTAGTCCCCCCGGATCATCATCAGATCCCGGAAGTTCAGGGACACCGCCAGCATCCGGAGCAACACCTCGCCCGCGCCCGGTCGCTCGTCGGGTTGGTCCAGCCGAGGATCGGGGCCTTCGACCAGGTTCAGGTTCTCCAGCCCGAACGACCCCTCGATCGCATGGGCGCGCATCTCACTCCCCGTCCAGCTCTCCACGGATCCCGGCCACGAGCTCCGCGGCCTTCCCGTCCGAGAGGCTCCCGGGATTCCAGCCGATCGACAGCCCGCGGCCCCCGAGCTTGGGGATGACGTGGAAGTGCACGTGCATCACGGCCTGGTGGGCGGAGGCGCCGTTGTTCTGCAGGACGTTGTAGGCGTCGGCGCCGGTGGCCCGGACGACGGCCCGCGCGATCCGCGGGAGCACGCGTCCGAGGGCCGCGGCCGCATCGTCCGACAGCTCGTGGAGATGGGCCGCCCGCTCCTTCGGGATCACCAGCGTGTGCCCGTCCGAGAGCGGGCCGATGTCGAGAAAGGCGAGGACGTGGTCGTCCTCGTAGACGCGGTGACAGGGGATCTCCCCGTCGAGGATTTTGTCGAAGATCGTGCGTTCGTCGCTCATGGGACGATTCTACCGACCCCGCCGCGTTCCGCCGGCTGCTATCCTCCGCGGGATGGTACGCATCACCAAGGTGTACACGAAGCAGGGAGACCGGGGGCGGACCCGGCTCGCGGGCGGTGAGGAGTTGCCCAAGGACGCCCCGCGGATCGAAGCCTACGGCACGGTCGACGAGCTCTCGTCGCAGATCGGGGCCGCGCTGGCCGCCCTGGCCCCTCCCGGTCGACCACCCGAGGAGGCCGGGGGGAGCCCCACGGCGCTTCTCTCGGCGGTGCAGAACGACCTCTTCCACCTGGGCTCGTCCCTCGCCTTCCTGCCGGACGACGAGGGGCGGGTGCCGGGCCCCTCCCTCGAAGCCCGCCACGTGGAGGCCCTGGAGCGGGAGATCGACCGGGTGAACGCCGAGCTCGAGCCGCTGGAGAGCTTCGTGCTGCCCGGCGGAGCTCCCGGCGCGGCCCAGCTCCACCTGGCCCGGTGCGTCTGCCGCCGGGCCGAGCGTCGGCTGGTGCGCCTGGGTCGCGAGGAGGGTCGGCACGGACGAGTGCCCGAGCACGCCCTGGTCTATCTCAACCGGCTGTCGGATCTGCTGTTCGTGCTGGCGCGCGCGGAGAACCGTCGGGCTGGAGTGGCAGAACCCACCTGGGACTCCCACTCCTGAGCGCCGCGCGGACCCCGTCTCGCGCCGTCCTCGCTCCTCGCTCCCTGCGGCGTACGGTCGTACGCCTCGGTCGTCTCGTCGCTTGCGGTGGCACGATCCGGAGCCCGCGCGGCGCTCAGGTTCCCGGCGCCGCGAGCACGGCGTCTCGCACCGTCCTCGCTCGGGGCGGCCGGGCACAGGTCCCGGCCCTACACCCGAGCGGGGCGAGCGTTGCGGTTCCGTGACCCGAGCGGGGCAAGCGTTGCGGTTCCGTGACCCGAGCGGGGCGAGCATTCCGGGTTCGTGTACCGGAGGAGCGCGAGCGAAGCGCAGCGCATCCCACCGATCTGAGGGTGTCGCGGGGGTCGGATCGTGGCACCGCAGTGAGGGCTGGACCGAGGCGTACGCCCGTACGCCGCAGGGAGAGCCGAGCCGCGGACGCCGCGAGACGGCCCTCTCCCCCCTGACCCAGAA
>JASFUJ010000627.1:0-3255 GCA_050050355.1 Acidobacteriota bacterium | reverse complement strand
ACCCCGGCGGGGAGCAGGGCTCCGGCCGGGAGCAGGGCCACCAGGGCCAGCAGGGAGAGTCGGGGCAACCGGCGCATTTAGAGGATGTTAGTCCATCTTGGGCACGGTCGCCAAGGAGCTGGGGCGCAAAGCGCGGACGACGCGGCGGATCCGCACCGCCCGCGCGGGGGCTCCGGCGGCCCTCAGAGCAGGCGCAGCGGACCCGAGGTGAACGTGATGCCGGCGTCGATGGTCGTCACCTCGCGGTCCAGCCCCGGAAGGTTGGAGTCGAGCTCGGTCCGGCTCCCCCCCAGCCGGAGCTGGAAGCGTGGCCCCAGAGTCATGGTGAACCCGATGCCGTACCCGGTGACGTCGTCCTCGCGATCCGGCGTTCCGTCCGCGATCGGCTCGAAGTCGAGCCGCCCCAGCTCCCCGAAGACCTGGAGACGGGTCCGGCGGCCGATGGGGACGCCGAGGGCGAGCCCGGCCAGGTCCCGCTCGAAGTGCGACTGATTCTCGTCCAGGGCGAGCCCCAGTGATCGGTTGGCGTAGAGGGCGGGCTGGATCCGGTTGCCGCGGAGCTCGCCCCGGAGCGAGTACGTCGTGGTCTCCGTGCTCTGGAAGTCGGACCCCTCGTCGGCGTCGAGCGAGCGGAAGGCGGCGGTGGCCGTGAAGGTGGTCCTGGCGCCCGTGTAGACGATCTCGAGCAGCGGCGCCTCCCCCGAGTTGGACAGGTTCCGGGCGTCCTGCTCGAGCTCGGTCTCGGTCCGCTCCACTCCGACGCCGAAGCGCCAGCGGTCCCGGGGCTCGTAGCGGATCCCGGCCCGCGCCCGGCGCTCGGTGTTGTCGAGCCGGCCGAGCCCGGCGCCCAGGAGGCGGTCCTCCTCGTCGATCTCGTTCCGGGAGCGGGTGACCGAGCCTTCCGCGAAGAGCGCGATCGCGGCGCCGAGCTCGAGGGAGACCGAGCCTCGTCCCCGGTCGCGGCGCGTGCTCACCTCGACCGGGATCTCGTAGCTCACGATGCCCTGCTCGTCGGAGCGGGTCGCCCCCGCTTCGAGGGTCAGCCGGTTGAAGAAGCCGTATCCCGAGACCCCGTACCGGCCGTTCAGGCGCCGCCGCTCGTCCTGGTCCGCCCACCAGGTGTACTCGGGGACGGCGTGCACGGTCCAGACGACGTCGGGGCCGGTGGGGAGGTACGCCTGGAGGCCCGCGGCGACCGTGGCGGTGAGGTCGCCCTCGATCTCCCGGTCCTCGGTCCTGCCGAACGGGTTCGTGTTCCAGGTGACCCGCCGCAGACCGACCCAGGGCTCGACGTAGAGCGGCCCCGCGTTCCACCGGGCGTTCTCGATGGCCTGGTCGAGCGTCTCCTCGTCGACGGCGGCAGGGGCCTCGGCCCCGCTTCCCGGTTGGGTATACTGCGCAAACTGTCCCTGGACCGACCCCGCCGCCAACCAGGCGAGGCACAAGAACCACAGGCTGCACTTGAGTCGCATCGTCCCCCCATCGAAGTACCGGCTCGAGACTCGGTTCTCCGACCCTATCGTGGAGTGGGTGCGGCTGCCAGAGGGGAGGGTGCTGCTGCCGACCGGTGTCCTGGTGCTCGCGCTGCTCTGGGCGCCGTGGCCCTTCGGAAGCGTCACCCCCTGGGCCGCCGCGCTGTTGATGATCACCGGCCTCTCGGCGTTCGTGCTGTCCTTCGCCCCCTCCATCGTCGGCGCGCCGGGGCTCGCCGCTCTGCGGCCGGTCGCCGGGCCGGCCGGGGCGCTGGCGCTGCTCGCGCTCCTGGGCTGGATCCAGGCGGCGACCTGGCCGGCCGGGCTGACCGCGGTCGTGTCCCCGGAGCACCTGCGGCTGGCGGTCGCGGCCGCCGCCGCCGGGAACGGCTCCGGGGGTGGCGCCGGCGGGGGGGTGCCGTGGAGCGTCGCTCCGGCGGCGTCGATCCGGACCGCGCTGCTCCTGCTCTCGCTGAGCGCCTACCTCGGGGTGGCGGCGTTCGTCGGCCGGCGCCGGTCGGCGCGGCGCCTGCTCGCCGCGGCGCTCCTGGCCGGTGCTCTGGGGCAGTTGTTCTTCGGCGCTCCGCGCTGGTTCCGGGGGAGCAGCACCCTCTGGGGAGCCGAGATCGGAGGGGGCGGGCGGCTCCGCGGCAGCTTCGTGAACCCGAATCACTTCGCCCTCTTCCTGGAGATCGCGCTGGCGGTGGCCTTCGCCTGGGGTTTCTGGGCCGCCCGGCGGGCGGCCCGGGAGCAGGCGCCGGAGCGGAAGGTGTTGCTGGTGGCGCCGCCGGTCCTGGTCTGGTTCGTGCTGTTCGCCGGCGTGGCCTTCAGCGGCTCGCGGGGAGGGCTGGCGGCCGCCGTCGGCGCGACGGTCGTTCAGGGGCTCCTGGTGGCCTCCATCACCTTCCGCCACAGCCGGGCCCGCGGCCTCGCCTGGGCGCTGTCGGGGACCGCGGTGGCCGTCCTGGGGGTCGCGGTCGTGGTGTTCATCGGCATGGAGGAGGGGCTCGGCAGGCTGGCGGACACCTCGGCCTACGACCTGACCTGGAGCGCCCGGCTGGACGCCTACGGCGCCACGCTCGAGCTCTGGCGGCTCTTCCCCTGGCTGGGCAGCGGGCTGGGAACCTTCATCGACGTCTTCCCGATGGTGCAGCCCGGGCGGCTCGAAGAGCTCTGGCGCCACACCCACAACGACGCGCTGGAGCTGCTCGTGACCGGCGGGCTGGTCGGGGTGACCGCGGCGGTCCTCGGACTGATCCTGCTCGTCCACCGGCTGGTCCGGGGCCTGCGGTTCGGGACGCGGACCGAGGATCGGGCCGCGGCGGTGGCGGCGCTCGGAGCCCTGGCGGCGGCCTCGGCGCACGATCTCCTCGATTTCGCCCTGACCATGCCCGCCGTCGCGGTCTCCCTGACGATCGTGCTCGGGGCCGCCTGCGCCGCGGCGTCGCGCGGAGATCGGGGAAGGGGGGGGCGTGGTCGCTGAGCGGAGCGTGGAGAGCGATCGGCGTTCGCCGGGCGCGCTCCCGGCATCCGTCCTGGCGGCGGTGCTGGTGGGGACGGCGGCGGCGGCGATCGTCAGCGTGGCGACCACGTTCGCGGAGCTCCGGAGCGAGCGGGCGGAGCTCCTGACCACGGCGCGGGCGCTCGGGGTGGACGACCCGGCCGTGGTGGCCGGGCTCCGGCGCACGGAGGACCCGGAGCGTCAGCGCGCCCGGCTCGCCCGGGTGCTGGTCGTGCGCGCCCTCTCCACGCCGGAGGCCGGACCGGGCTTCCGGCCCGAACG
>JASFUJ010000626.1:0-3256 GCA_050050355.1 Acidobacteriota bacterium | reverse complement strand
ACCCCGAGCAGGTCGAAGGCGTCCTGGCGCCGATGGGCCAGGTACGCTTCCATGACCTCGTTCTTCAGCTTGCCGAGCTCGGCGGGCGGGAGCGGCGGCTCGGCCGCGGCCGGCCGGTCGACCCGGTCGACCCGGTCGACCCGGTAGGGACCCTCGCCGGCCCCCGGCCCGGTCGCCTCCCGGCCGCCCTTCTCCCGGGCCGCCTCCATCTCCCGCGCCGTCTCCTCCGTCACCACGACGCCGAGCACGGAGAGGGCGTAGATCAACCGGCTCACCTCGCCGTGGGAGATCGGCGCGTCGAGGGCCACCTCGTCCAGACGCCGCGGCGTGCGGAGCGACTCCACCACCGTCCGCTGCTCCTCCCTCAGCTTGATGTCCCCGGCGTCCACCGCCGCCCCCGGCGAGAGCACCAGCTTCTCGCCGATCAGCGGCGCCACGGCCTCGTTGACCTCCTCGACCGGGCTGAACCTGGTGATCCCGGTGACCACGAGCTGCGGCACGTTGACCTTGAGGGGGGACTCGACCGCCGGCACGTCGAAGCCGAGCTCGAACTCCCCGTCCCGCCATGAGAACCCGTCGAGCAGCCTCTTGGCCAGGTTCTGCTGCAGGATCTTGTACAGCTCGAGGGAGTCGACCACCCCTTCCTCGCGCAGCACCTCGCCGAGCGGGACCCCCTGCGCCAGCGCGCGCCGGGTGTACTCGTCCTGCTGCTCGTCGGTGATCTTGCCCAGCGCGACCATGGTGCGGCCGAGGGTCTCGTGCACCAGGTTCGACTGGCAGTCGACCGGGGTTCCGTGCTCGACCACGATGCGCTTCTCGATCGGGCCGCGCCGCACCCGCAGGACGGCGGTGCGCTCCTTGGACGAGAGCGCCTGCAGGAGGGTGGCGAAGCGCACCTCCTCCAGGGAGCCCTCGCGGCGGCGGAAGACCTCGTCGAACACCTGGGGATCCGGAATCATGACGACGGCCGGAGTATAGCCGCACCGGGGCGTGAAGATTTCGTGAAGACCTCTCCCTCCGACCGGTGGTATTTTCGGGACTGACTCGATGTGGGATCCGATCCCGGGTCCCACCGCCTCCCGCGCACGGACAACACGAATGGACGATCGATCGAGGAGAACGCGATGAGCTCGAAGACGATGATCCTGGCCGCGTCGGCGATGGTCGCCGTCGTGGCCGTCTTCCTGGTGATCTCCGGCGGCGCCCGCGCCCAACCGGAGCTCGAGGAGGCCACGTTCGCCGGTGGATGCTTCTGGTGCATGGAGCCGCCCTTCGAGAAGCTGGACGGCGTCGCCGAGGTGGTCTCCGGCTACACCGGTGGCGAGGAGGTCGATCCCACCTACGAAGAGGTCTCGTCGGGCCAGACCGGGCACCGCGAGGCGGTCCGGGTGACCTACGACCCGTCGAAGGTCGGCTACGAAAAGCTCCTGAAGGTGTTCTGGCGCTCGATCGATCCCACCGACGCCGGCGGCCAGTTCGCCGACCGGGGCAGCCAGTACGAGACCGGCATCTTCTACCACGACGACGAGCAGAAGCGGCTCGCCGAGCACTCCAAGCAGGAGCTCGCCGCCTCCGGCCGGTTCGAGGAGCCGATCGTCACCGAGATCCTCCCCGCGGGCCCGTTCTACGCCGCGGAGGATTATCATCAGGACTACTACGAGAAGAACGCGGACCACTACGAGCGCTACCGGGAGGGCTCCGGCCGCGGCCCCTTCCTGCGCGAGGTGTGGGGCGAGGAGAAGCAGAGCATGGCGAATGATGACGACCGCTGGCAGGACTTCACCAAGCCGTCCGACGAGACGCTCCGCGAGATGCTCACCCCCCTCCAGTACAAGGTGACCCAGAAGGACGGCACCGAGCGCGCGTTCAGCAACGAGTACTGGGACAACAAGAAGGAGGGGATCTACGTCGACGTCGTCTCCGGCGAGCCCCTGTTCAGCTCGAAGGACAAGTACAAGTCCGGCACCGGGTGGCCCAGCTTCACCCGCCCGCTCGAACCGGACAACGTCGTCACCAAGGAGGACCGGAGCCTGTTCATGGTCCGGACCGAGGTGCGGAGCAAGCACGCCGACTCCCACCTGGGGCACGTCTTCGAGGACGGCCCGCCCCCCACCGGCCTGCGCTACTGCATGAACTCGGCCTCGATGCGCTTCATCCCCGTCGAGGACCTCGAGAAGGAAGGCTACGGCGAGTACGAGAAGCTGTTCGAGGACGAGTGACCGGGTGACCGGCCGACCGGTGCGCCGCCGCGGCCGAGGGCATCGATCCCCCGCCGCGGCGGAGCGCCGGCTCGCCCACCGTCACTTCGGATTGGTGCACTGGCGCCAGGTCTGGAACCGCCACGCGCCGTCCCGCTCCAGCCGGACGACGGTGGTGATGGCGTAGCGCTCGGTCCCCTTGCCCCAGAAGCTCCCTCCCTCCGGGACCAGCGCGCCGATCACGTCCACCTGCAGGAGACCGTCGTCGAGCGGCCGGAACCGCTCCAGGGCGACCTCATGGTCGCTCGCCGCCGGGACCTCGGAGAACCACTCCTCGTAGTACTCGATGATCTCCCCACGGCCGTCGATCCAGCGGTCGTCCTGGTCGTGGACGTCGGCGTCCTCGGCGAACAGCACGCCCATCCGCTCCGCGTCCCGCTCCGCCCAGGCCTCGTTGACCCGCTGGATCATCTCCTGAACGTCCTCTTCCGCGCTCTGGGCGCCGGCCGGAGCCGCGGCGACGAGGGACAGCAGGATCAGGGCACAGACACTTCCACCCAGTACTCTACGCATGCATCTCTCCTTTCGGGGCCCCGTGCGGGCGCCCGCACGGGGAGCCGGTCGTTCGAAGATCGTCCTTTCGAGAACGACATGATACTGCAGCCCGAGGACCACGCGGCCCGCCCCGGCGACCCGTGCGCCCGCCGATCGGCGCGCGACGGCTGGCTGCGGAGGTGGCTCCCGGAGGACCGGTGGGCATCCGGTTTGCGTCCCACCGACCGGCAAACGCTCGAGGAGGTTCCACCATGACTCGACTCCCGATTCGACGCCCCCGCCGGGTCCGCCTTCGCCAATCCATCGTCGGGACGACGATCGTCGTGATGACCCTGGCGAGCCCACGCGCCGTCCAGGCCGAGAGGACCGAGGAGACGGCACCCTTCCGCGGCGAGGAGCGCGTCACCGCCATCGACCTGATGGTCGAGCTGCCCAGACCGCACGTCCTCCGGCCGTTCGACGGCCCGCCGGACGCGCGGGAGCTGCGCGTGGAGCTGGGATCG
>JASFUJ010000625.1:0-3258 GCA_050050355.1 Acidobacteriota bacterium | reverse complement strand
GGCGGCGGGGGAGCTTGGTGTGGATCGAGACGGCGGTGACCGTGAGCTCGGGATCGGTGAAGGTGGCGAAGAGGGTCTCGTCGTGGCCGGGAACCTCGAAGTAGGTCCTCTCCCGCGCCCCTTCGGGGGTTTCGAGGCGCGAGAAGCGCTTCCGGATCCGCCGCTCGATCGCCCGCGGATCGAAGTCGCCGACGGCGATCACCGCCATGAGGTCGGGCCGGTACCACGTCTCGTGGAAGCGCGCGATCGCCTCGGGAGGGGCGCTCTCGAGGATCTCGCGCGAGCCGATCGGCCGGCGTTCGGCGTAGCGGGAGCCGGCGAAGAGCACCGGGATCTGGGCGTCCTGCAGGCGTCCCTCGGCGCCCCGGCCGAGGCGCCACTCCTCGACCATGACCCCGCGCTCCGCGTCGACCTCCTCCGGATCGAAGGTGATGCCGTCGGCCCAGTCCTCGAGGATCGTGAGCCCGCGCTCCAGGGTCCCCGGCGGGTCGGTGGGAACGCTCAGGAGATAGACCGTCTCGTCGAAGCTGGTGTAGGCGTTGATGTCCGGTCCGAAGCGCATGCCGATCGACTCCAGGTAGTCGGTCAGCTCCCGGCGGGCGAAGCGGCGGGTACCGTTGAACGCCATGTGCTCGACGAAGTGGGCGAGGCCCCGCTGGTCGTCGCCCTCCAGGATCGACCCGGCGTCGACCACCAGCCAGAGCTCGGCGCGGTCGTCGGGGGCCGGGTTGAACCGCACGTAGTAGGTCAGGCCGTTCTCCAGCCGCCCGGTGCGGATGCGCGGGTCGACCGGCAGATCCGCGTCGAGCGCCTCCGGGACCTCGGCGGGCTCGACGGCGATGAACGGGGCCGGCGAGGCCGGACGGGTCGGCCCGGCGGAGGGGGACGGAGCGGCCGAGCAGGCGCCGAGCGCCAGGAGGAGGACCGGGAGCGGCAGGATCCGGAGCCGGGTCCGGAGCGGGGAGAGGATCGACGCACGCATGGTCACGGAAGGATACGTCATCGCGACCACCCCGGATCGTCTCCGGGTAGCATGGCCCGCATGACCCGTCACCCTCTCCTCCGTCTCCGCCCGTCCGTCCCGCTCGCCGCGCTCCTGGCCCTGCTCGCGCTCCTGCCGACCGCCCCGCCCGCCGCGGCGGCGTCCGCCGGAGCCGCGAACGGGGTGCTCGACGCCGCGGCCGCCGAGCGCTTCGCCCGGCTGGCCCTGCACTGCGCTCACCAGGAGTACCCCAACAAGATCGCCCACGTGCTCCAGGGGGACGGCGACGTGGCGCCCCCGCGGGAGCTGACGCCGGCGTTCTACGGCTGCTACGACTGGCACTCCTCGGTCCACGGCCACTGGCTGCTGGCCCGCCTGGCCCGGACCTTCCCGGAGGCCGGGTTCGCCGCCGAGGCCCGGAGCGCCCTGGCCCGGAGCCTGACGCCGGAGCACGTCGCCGGCGAGGTGGCGTACCTGAACGGCGAGGGCCGGGTCTCCTTCGAGCGCCCCTACGGCCTCGCCTGGCTGCTCCAGCTCGCCGCCGAGCTGCGCCAGTGGGACGACGACCGGGCGCAGCGGTGGGCCGAGACCCTGGCGCCGCTCGAAGCGGTGGCGGCGGAGCGGATCCGGGAGTGGCTGCCCAAGCTGACCCACCCGATCCGGATCGGCGAGCACTCCCAGACGGCGTTCGCCTTCGGCCTGATCTGGGACTGGGCCGGGGCGGCCGGGGACGAGGCGATGCGGGAGCTCCTGGCCTCCCGGATCGAGGACTTCTACCTGGGGGACCGGGACTGCCCGCTGGCGTACGAGCCGGGGGGGCAGGACTTCCTCTCCCCGTGCATCGCCGAGGCGGACCTGGTGCGGCGGGTGCTGGAGCCGCGGGAGTACGCGGCGTGGCTGGGGGCGTTCCTGCCGGGGATCCCGCTCGTCCCGCGGACCCGCGGCGCGGAGGTGCCGGCCACCTGGCTGGAGCCGGCCGTGGTGACCGATCCGAGCGACCCGAAGCTGGCCCACCTGGACGGGCTCAACCTGTCCCGGGCGTGGATGCTCGAGGGGATGATCGCCGGGTTGCCGGAGGGGGATCCGCGGATCCCGGCGCTCGCGGCCGCCGCCGCGGCGCACCGGCGGGCCGGGCTGGCGGCGGTGACGGGGGAGCACTACGAGGGCGGGCACTGGCTGGGGAGCTTCGCCACCTACCTGGTGACGGGGCGGGGGATCGACTGACGGCGGCCCGGCGAAGGAGTCTCCCTCTCCCCTGTGGGGAGAGGGCCGGGGTGAGGGGATGGGGTTTGACGGCGACCGCTCCCGTGACCGTCCGGCCGCTCCGGGTACTCTTCCCCCGATGGGGACGACCGGAACGATCGGAACGATTCAGATGCCGGCGACCGGGCCGGGGACCGACGGCGCGACCGGCGCGGCGGCCGAAACCGAGATCGAGGTCGGGATCGAGGCCACCGTACGCGCCCTGGCCCCCCGGCTGCTCCGGTTCTGCCTGGGGCGCTTCGGCGCCGAAGACCTGGCCGAGGAGACGGCCCAGGAGGCGCTGTCGGCCCTGGTGGCGCGCTGGCGGCGGCACGGTCCGCCGGAGTCGCCGGAGGCGTTCGTCTTCGCCGTCGCCCGGCGGCGCGGGTCCCGGGCGGCCCTCCGGCGCCGGCTGACGGCCCCGCTGGCGGCGCTCGGCTCCGGGCACGAGACCGACCCCGGCGCCGATCCGGAGACCCGCGCAATGGACCGGCACGACCTCGGGCGGACCCTGGCGGCGATCCGCCGGCTGTCCGCGGGTGAGCGGGACGCCCTGCTGCTGGTGGCCGCCGGAGAGCTGTCGACGGCGGAGGCGGCCCGGGTGCTCGGGATCTCCCGTTCGGCCCTGAAGATGCGGGTCCACCGGGCGCGCGGCCGGCTGGAGCGGGCGCTCGAGGAGACGGAGCCATGACGCGAGGGCGGAGACCGAGTCACGGGATGGACGGACGGGAAGCGGACACGCGGGACGCACGGCTGCGGCGGCGCCTCGGCCCGGATCCACGGACGGTGGACCGGGTGGTGCGGGGTGCGCTGGAGGCCGCTCCGGGGCGCCGTCGACCGGGGCTCGGCCTCGGGCCGGGGTTCCGCTGGGCCGCGGCCGCGGTGATCCTGGTGGGCCTGGCGATCCTGCTGGTCGTGCGCGGCGCTCCCGCTCCGGGCCCGGCCCACCTGGAGCCGCGGGTCTCCATGCTCAACGTGGGAGAGGTGGTCGTGGTGCGGCGGAGCGGCGGGGGAGGCCACCTGGTGCGATCGGA
>JASFUJ010000624.1:0-3259 GCA_050050355.1 Acidobacteriota bacterium | reverse complement strand
GCGGGGACCAGCCGAGGGGCAGCAGGCCCGGCAGGCCCTGGGGCCCGAGCCGCGTCAGCCGGACCGGGGTCTCCGCCGCCACCGCTCCGCCCGGAATCGAGAGGGAGATCCCCTCCGCCTCGACCGTGCCTCCCTCCCCCCCGACCGTCACCGCCGGAGCGAAGGGCCGCAGCCGGGCGTCGACCGCCACCGTGCCCACCTCCGGGACGACCTCGAGACGGCGCTCCACCGGCACGGTCGAGCCGTCCTCCGACTCGATGCGCAGCACCGCCTGGAGCCCGGACGCCGGCAGGGAGTAGCGCCCCTCGGCGCCGGTGGTCGTCACCCGGTCCTCCTCCCCCAGCAACCGCACCCGGACCCCGGCGAGCGGGTGGCCGGTCTCGTCGGAGAGCACCTGGCCCACCACCACGCCCGCGGCGACGACGCGCATCTCGTGGGACACGGTGGCGACGTTGCCCGCCCGGTCCGACGCCTCCACGACGAGGACCAGGACGTCGCCGACCTCCGCCCCGTCCGGGGCCGCGACGTCCACCTCGAGGGCATCGAACGGAGGCTCGCTCGCCCGGGCGAGCTCGGCGCCGTCGAGGCGGAAGACGACCTCGGCCACCGCCACGTCGTCCTCCACCGCCGCCACCGCCCGGCCTCCGCGCTCCAGCGTGACGTGGTCCGGCGCCGACAGGTCGATGGTGGGCGGCTCGGTGTCGAAGATCAGCTCGAAGGAGACGCTCGCCGTCGCCCCGTTGTCCGCGGCGTCGCGCACCGCGGCGCTCACCGTGTGCTCGCCCGCCCCGAGCTCCGGCGGCTCGCACGTCGACGCCGAGGCGCCCACCGCGCAGCCCGCGAGAGCGTCGCCGTCGACGGACACCACGAGCGTCGACACGTCCACCCCCGACACCGCGTCGGCGTACTCCACCGCCACCTGGGGCGTCGCGTCGTTGAACACCACCGGAGCGCCGGGGGCCGTGATCACCAGCGACGGCGGCGCCGTGTCGAAGATCAGCTCGAAGGACGCGCTCGCCGTCGCCGCGTTGCCGGCCCCGTCGAGCACCTCGACGGTGACGGTGTGCTCGCCCTCGTCGAGCTCCGGCGCCGGACAGCTCGCCGTCGACGCCTCGACCGTGCACCCGGCGAGGGGGACGCCGTCCACGGCGACGGCCACGCTGTCCAGGTCGACCCCGGAGGTGGCGTCGAAGTACTCCACCGCGATCGGCGGCACGGAGTTGTAGAGGACCGGCTCCGAGGGGGAGGTGACGGCGACCTCGGGCGGCGCCGTGTCGGTGGTGAAGCCGAAGCTCTCGTGCGCCTCGTTGTCCGAGTGGTCGGTCACCACCACCTCGAGCGTGTGGAGACCGTCCGGGAGCGGGTCCGGAGTCAGGGTGAGCCCCTCCGGACCCAGGGCCGCCGCGTCCGTGACGTCGGCGCCGTCGAGCAGGAGCTCCACGCCGCCGAGCCGCACGCCGGAGAGGTCGTCGGTGTACGCGACCCGGATCTCCGGCGACGCGGTCGGCAGGAAGCTGCCGTCGGGCGGCGCCACCAGCTCGATCTCCGGCGCCTCCTGGTCGAAGTCCAGGAAGGTGACGCGGGCCCCCTTCTTCAGGTGGATGGTGCGATCCGCGACCGCCACGCCCTCGAAGACGACGCCCGTCTCGACGTCGACGTCCCGTCCCGCCCGCACGACGCCGCGGAACGGCCGCTCCTTGCCGAGACGGACGTCGTTGCCGGCGATCAGCGACAGGCGCGTCTCCTCGTCGAGGGAGGAGAAGCCGCCGCCCCCGGTGGTGTCGAGGCGCACGTCGCGGGTGGCGATGACGGTGCCGGCGCCACCGACGTCCCCCCGGAAGCGGGCCGTGCCGTCGACGAAGACGACATCGTCGATCGTCGCGTCCGTGAAGGTGGTGTCCTCTTCGAAGACCCGGTCGGCCAGGGCGCGGAGCGCGTCCTCGTCCAGGAGCTCCGGCAGCTCCAGGGGCTCGTCCCCTTCGCTCACCGAGCCCGACACCGCGCCCCGCAGGTCGACCGAGCCGCCCGCGGTCACGTCGCCATCGACCGAGCTGTCCTTCGCGAGATCGACGTCGCCGTTCGAGTGGAGGTCGCCGTTGACCTCGACGTCCTTCTCGACCTGCACCCGCTCGCCCGCCACCAGAGCGTAGTGGTAGTAGACCCCGGACTCCGGGTCGGACAGCGTCAGCTCAGCCGCACCCGCCGAAGCCACGGACAGGAGGACCACCAGGCCGGCGGCCCACGACCTCGCCACGAGGGATGCGCCGAGTGCTCGGGTGCGGACGCATCCGCGGCCAGCCATGGACCTCCCTCCCACTCTTGCGTTGATTTAGCTTGCGGCGGACCTTAGCATGGATTGATCGACGGGCAAATCCCCTGCTTTCGATCCGGAGCCGACCTCCGCCAGGAGAGGGCGGGGACGGAGGCGGCTGCCATCGGGCGCCCGTCCGTCACTCGGGAGCGGGCAGGAACCCCCGCCGATCGAAGAAGGCGCCGAGGACGTCCTCCCCTGGAGCGGCCCGGGGCAGGCGGTAATGACGCAGCTCCCCGGTGGCGACCGCCTCGATCCAGATCTCGACCCGGGACGGGGTGAGCTGGGGCACCACCGGCCAGACGAAGCCGTTGAGCCGCGGGGTCCTGCCGCGCAGACTCCTACCGCTCCGGGTCGCCGTCCTGCTCACGCTTGCGCCGGGCCTCGGCGAGCATCTCCTCGAGCTCGCCGGAGTGCTCCTGGGCCAGGCGCATCCCCACCTGCGCGCCCTGCTGCATCACCTGCGGGAGCACCGTCAGCGTCTTCTGGCCGAGCGGGGTGCGGTAGAACGCCGCCAGGTCCCGGAGCTCCTGCTCGGTGAACGCTCCCATGTAGATCGTCACCATCTCCCGCTCGAGCTCGTCGCCGGAGAAGATCTTCTTGTACCACTCGCGGAAGACGTCTTCGTACGGAGCCAGCTCCGGGTTCTGGCGGAGCACTCCCAGCATCGCTTCGGCCCCCGCCTCGGCGACCTTCCCGCCACCGGCCAGCTCGAACAGCTCCCGCGCGGCCTGCTCGTGCGAGGAAGGGGCCTCCGCCTCCTGGGCCGTCTCCTGGGCCCCTTCCTGAGCTGGGGCAGCGCCGGGTAGCAGCAGGCACAGAGTCACCAGAAGGGCTGCAGGCCCGAGATCGAGGGCGAAGGCGCTGACGAGACCTGATCGCTTCACGGGGGACCTCCTGTCGGTCGATCTGGCGGCAACCCTAGCAGATCCGCCGCGGCCGCCGCCG
>JASFUJ010000623.1:0-3259 GCA_050050355.1 Acidobacteriota bacterium | reverse complement strand
TCCGGGCCGCGCTGTTCGAGGAGGCGCCGGACCGGTTCGTCCTGGTGTTCACCATGCACCACGCGATCTCCGACGCCTGGTCGGTGGGCGTCTTCCTGCGCGAGCTGGTGACCCTCTACGGCGGCGGCGCGCCGGATCCTCTGCCGGTGACCTACGGCGACTACGTCGACTGGGAGCGGAGCTGGCTCGAGGGCGGCGTGCTCGCGGAGCAGCTCGACTACTGGAAGGACCGGCTGGAGGACCTGCCGCCGCTCCTGCCCCTGCCCACGGACCGTCCGCGGCCGGAGGTCCAGAGCAGCCACGGCGAGACCGTGGAGCTGGCGCCCCCGGAGGGGCTGCTGGAGGAGCTGAAGCGCCTGGGCACCGGCGCCGGCTGCTCCCTGTTCGTGACCCTGACCGCGGCGCTCGCCCTCCTCCTGCACCGCTACTCGTCCCAGCGGGACCTGGCCATCGGCACCGGCGTGGCCAACCGGCGGCGCCCGGAGCTCGAGGGCCTGATCGGCTACTTCGTCAACACCCTGGTGCTCCGCACCCGGGTCGAGCCGGAGGAGTCGTTCGCCGCGCTGCTGGGGGCCACCCGGGAGGTGGTCCAGGGCGGGCTGGCCCACCGGGACGCCCCGTACCACCGGGTGGTGGAGCACGTGCGGCCGGACCGGGCCACCGGCCACACGCCCTTCCTCCAGGTGATGCTCACCCTCCAGAACGTGCCCTACGAGCGGAGCGTCGCGCTGCCCGGCCTGACCCTGGAGGCGGAGGTGCCCGCCAGCGGCGCCGCCAAGTTCGACCTGTCGATCGCCCTCCAGCAGGAGGGCGGCGAGCTCCGGGGCCAGATCGAGTACCGCTCGGACCTGTTCGACCGGGCGACGGTGGAGCGGCTCGCCGGGCAGTACGTCCGGCTGCTGCGGGAGGTGGTCGCGCGGCCGGAGGCTCCGGTCTGGAGCCACGATCTCCTCGGCGCGGCCGAGCGGCGGATGCTGAGCGTGGAGTGGAGCGGGGCGGGTCGCCTCGGAGCCGGATCCGGAGACCGGGACGCCGGCGTGTACGCCCTGTTCGAGGAGCGGGCGCGAGCCCACCCGGAGTCGGTGGCCCTGGTGGACGGCGACCGGTCGCTGACCTACGGTGCGCTGAGCCGCCGGGCGGAGCGGCTGGCGGACCACCTGCGGGAGCGCGGCGTGGCGCCGGACGCCCTGGTGGGGATCTGCGCCGAACGGTCGCTCGAGATGGTGGTGGGGATCCTGGGGGTGCTGGCGGCGGACGCGGCCTACCTGCCCCTCGACCCGGACAACCCGGTGGAGCGGACCCGGTTCGCCCTCCGGGAGGCGGAGGCGGAGCTGGTGCTGACCACGGCCGCCATGGCGCCCAAGGTGCCGGTGGCCGGCGACCGCCTGGTCCTCCTGGATCTCCCTGATCTGGACACTCTCCCCGATCGGCCGGCCGGGGAGCCGCCCCGGCGGGCGGACCGCGGCGGCTCCGCCCTGGCCTACGTCATGTACACCTCCGGCTCCACCGGGGAGCCCAAGGGGGTCGCCGTGGAGCACCGGGGGATCGTACGGCTGGTCCGCGAACCGGACTGGATCGAGCTGGACCGGGACACGGTGACCCTGCAGCACTCGCCGCCGTCGTTCGACGCCTCGACCCTGGAGCTCTGGGCTCCGCTCCTCAACGGCGGCCGGCTGGTGCTGCGGCGCGAGGACTCGGCGGACGTCGAGGACCTGGCGCGGCAGGTGGCGCGCCACCGGGTCGACACCCTGTGGCTCACCGCCGGCGTCCTGCCGCTCTGGGTGCCGCACCACCCGGCGGGGTCGGCGCCGGACGGAACCGGCGCCGGGCTGCGCTACCTGCTGGCCGGCGGCGACGTGGTGCCGCCGGGCGCCGTCCGGGAGATCTACGCCCGGGACCCCCGGGTGGTGGTGATCAACGGCTACGGCCCGACGGAGAACACCACCTTCTCCTGCTGCCACCCGGTGCCGCGGGACGCCCGGACCGACGGCGGCCTGCCCATCGGCCGGCCGATCCGGGGCTCGAGCGCGACCGTGCTCGACGAGCACCTGCAGCTCGTGCCGGTGGGCGGCGTCGGCCAGCTCTTCGTCGGCGGCGCCGGGGTCGCCCGGGGCTACCTGCGGCGGCCCGGCCTGACCGCCGAGCGGTTCGTGCCGAGCCCGGTCCCCGGCGAGGACGGCGGTGCGGCCGACCGGCTCTACCGCACCGGCGACTCCGTGCGCTGGACCAACGACGGCGTGCTGGAGTTCCTGGGCCGGACCGACAACCAGGTGAAGGTGCGCGGGTTCCGGATCGAGCTGGAGGAGATCGAGGTCCAGCTCGTGGGGCTGCCGGAGGTGGAGCTGGGCGCCGTGGTGCTGCGGGACGATCCCGGCCTCGGCAAGCGGATCGTGGCCTACGCGGTGGTCGGCGAGCGGCCGGAGGGGGAGGAGCGGGCGTCGACGATCGCCAGGCTCAAGGAGTCCATGCGCCGCCGGGTGCCGGAGTACATGGTGCCAGCCCTGTTCGTCCTCTGCGACCACCTGCCGCTCACCCCCAACGGCAAGGTGGACCGGCGGGCCCTGCCGGACCCGGGGGAGGAGGACCTGCCGCGGAGCGACTACCGGCCCCCCTCGACCGCCACCGAGCGCGCGCTCTGCGCCATCTGGGAAGAGGTGCTGCAGGTGGAGCGGGTCGGCCTGGACGACGACTTCTTCGACCTGGGCGGGCACTCGCTGCTGGCCACCCAGCTCGTCGCCCGGGTCCGGGAGCGCCTGGGCAGGGGCCTGCCGCTCGCCGAGCTCTTCCAGGGCCCGACGGTCGCCGGGGTGGCCGCGCGCCTGGCCGGGGAGCCGGAGGCCGGAGGCGGCCCCGCGGGACCGGAGAGCCTCCCCGAGCTGGTCCCCGACCCGGCGACCCGCCACGAGCCGTTCCCCATGACCGGCGTGCAGCAGGCCTACTGCTTCGGCCGCTACGGGGCGTTCGAGCTGGGCAACGTGGCCACCCACGCCTACGTGGAGATGGACCTGCGGGACCTGGACGTGGCGCGGCTGGAGCGGGCCTGGAACGCCCTGGTCCGGCGCCACGACATGCTGCGGGCGGTGTTCTCGTCCGCGGACGGCACCCAGCGGATCCTGCCGGAGGTCCCGGACTACGAGGTGGTCTGCGAGGACCTCCGGGGGCTCCCCCCCGAGGAGGCCGAGGAGCGCCTGGGGCGAACCCGCGGCCGCATGTCGCACCAGGTCTTCGCCCTGGACGAGTGGCCGCTGTTCGAGGTCCG
>JASFUJ010000622.1:0-3267 GCA_050050355.1 Acidobacteriota bacterium | reverse complement strand
ATCGTCGGCCGCTACCGGTTCGATCCGTTCCGGGCTCTGGAGATCGAAGCAGCTCCGGACCCAGCTCCGGGTTCACCTCCGGGTGGGGCCCTCCGGATGGAGATCCGCGGCGTCCGCACCTTCGCCCGCTCCCGGCTCTACGCCCTGCCGGGCGACGGGGCTTCGCGGGTGCGCTTCGCCACCGATCTGCCGGGCGTCTTCCTGGAGGCCGATCCGGCGGCCGGGACCCTGGCCCTCGACTGGCGAGGCGTCGCCGTGCCGCTCCCCCGGCTGCCCGCTAGTCGAGGGCGAGGCTCCCGGCTGCCGATCGACCTGGTCCGGGACGGCGGGTCCGAGGCGCTGGGACAGGGGATCGCCGCGTTCCGGAGACTCGCCGCGGCCGGCCGGGTGCCCGATTCGCAGACCGAGCTCGCGCTCAACCGGATCGGCTACGACCTGCTGGAGCAGGAGCGGCTCGACGAGGCGATCGACGTCTTCCGGCTCCAGACCGAGCTCTATCCGGAGGTCGCCAACAGCTTCGACTCCCTGGGCGACGCCTACCGGCGGGCCGGGGACCTCGACCGCGCCGCGACCGCTTACCGCCGGTCCCTCGAGCTCGACCCCGGCTTCCGGCACTCCCGGCGCATGCTGGAGGAGATCCGGGGAGCGACCGGGCGGTCCACCGGATCCCGTTGAGCTCCCTCTCCGGCGGAGGAGAGTGCCCGTCCTTCGGTCTCCGTGTCTCGATCGAAGAGACCGGCCACACAAGGAGAGTGAAGCCGCGGCCGACCTCCGGCCGCGCACCACGAACCCTGTGCCCCAAGGAGACGCCATGAAGAGACTCGTGATCGCCACGGCGGTTCTCGCCGCCCTCGTGCTGCTTCCGCTCCCCTCGCTCGCCGCCGCTCCGGATTCCTCCACCGCGCAGACGATCGCCGCGACCGGCACCCTCCTGCAGCCGGCCCCGCTCGACCAGGCCAAGCCCCTCATGTGCGGCCCCCAGGAGGACGAGTTCGGGGTCTTCTGGTACCCGTACTTCGGAGGAGGGCACGCGGAGTGCGAGAGCGACTGCACCGCCTACTGCCAGAACGGCGGCGGCTACCTGCTGGAGTCGGTCTTCGACCCCCGCACGCCCTCGTGCTCCTGCGACTGCTGCGCGTGAGCATCTCCCGCCCCGGCCGGCTGCGATCGGCGCGGCGGTCGGGGCGGGTGATTCGCTCCTGTCGGGTCCTGGAACCACTTCGCGCAGAAGTCCGTGAAAGGGGGAGGCGGGTCGACGATGCCCGCCGCCGAACGATTCTTTCCCCATCCGATCAGAACCCGACAGGAGCCCTCTCGTGAGATCTCACCGCCCCCTCCCGTCCGTCCTCACCGCCTGGATCGCCCTCGCAGCGTGGTTGCCCGCGGCCACCGCCGCGGCCGAGCCGCCTGCCGGGGGCGCTCCATGGGCCGAGCTCGCCCGCGCGGACCTGACCTTCATCCACGACGAGCTCGCCGCCAACCATCCCGGAGCCGTCGACCCGGAGAACGAGAGCTTCGGGCGCTGGCTCGAGGCCGGCTACCGGGCCGCCTTGGACAAGGCCGACGCCGCCGAGAGCCTGGACGACGTCCTCGCCGCGCTCCGGTTCTACGTGGCCGGCTTCGCGGATGGACACACCTACCTTTCCCTGGACTATTCGCCCAGGTGGTTGCGTTGGCCCGGGTTCGTGGCGAGCTGGCGTCCCAGCCGGAGTGGGGGCCGCTACCTGGTGCACCACGCGGCGTCCGAGTGGCCGACCGAGCTTCCGCCGGTCGGCGCCGAGCTCGTGGCATGCGACGGACGGCCGATCGACCGGATGATGACCGAGGAGCTGCTGCCGCACCGGGACGGCCGGGTTGAGCTGGAGGCGACCTACGTGGCCCAGGCTCCGTGGCTGTTCGCGCGGGGGCTGGAAAAGGGCCTGCCGAAGCCGGAGCGGTGCACGGCCCGCGTCGACGGCGAGGTTCGGGAGCTCGACCTCGCGTGGCGATGGCACCGGGCCCGCGACCTGCGGGACCGGATCGACGAGGCGGCCCAGCGGAGCACGGGGGTCGGCGCCGAGGTCGGGATCACGGAGACCGCCCCCGGCGAGCACTGGATCCGTCTGCCGACCTTCGACCCCAGGGACGCCGACCTCGAACGGATGGAGGAGATCGTGGGCTCGGTCGCCGGGCTCCGCAACGCCCGACGGATCGTCTTCGACGTGCGCGGCAACGGCGGCGGCAGCTCGGTGTGGGGCAGCCGGATCACCGAGGGCCTGTTCGGGAGCGAGATCTACCGCTGGGTCGGCTGCCGGCACGCGGGCGAGGGCGCCTGGGCCGAGTGGCGCGCCTCCGAGAAGAACCTGGCCAGGGTGGAGGAGACCCTCCCGTCGATGCGGGAGAAGTTCGGCGAGGACTCGGTCGTGTACGACGTCTACCACCGGCTCCGGAGCGATCTCGTCCGGGCCGTCGAAGCGGGCGACCGCTGGGTTCGCCAGCCCGAGGGCGATCGGGACGAGGACGGGTCCGAGCCTTCTTGCCCCGAGACCGCCCCCGAGAACCCGGTGGCGGCGACCGTGGTCCTGCTCACCGACGGTGCCTGCGCCAGCGCCTGCCTGGACTTCGCCGACGAGCTCCTGCTGATGCCGGGAGTCGTCCACGCCGGCGCCCCCACCAGCGCCGACACCGTCTACATGGAGATCCGGGACGTCCCCCTGCCCAGCCGGCTCGGCCGCTTCTCCTGCGCCATGAAGGTCTACCGCAACCGCTCCCGCGGCCACAACGAGCCCTACGTGCCGGCCCACCGGTTCGGCGGCGACCTCGCCGACACCGAGGCGCTCCGGCGATGGGTGCGCACGCTCCCCCGGCCTTGACCCGGCGCCGTTTGACTTGCTCCCCTGGGAGGCGTATTGTGCATATGCACACTACGAGGAGCCCGCCACCGTGCCCCGCACCCCGAAACCCCGCCGTTGCCGCCGCTTCCAGGGCGACCGCGTCTTCAAGCCCCGCAGCATCCCCATGAGCCGGCTGGAGACGGTCCGCCTCGGGCTGGACGAGCTGGAGGCGATGCGGCTGTGCGACCTGGACGGTCTCGACCAGAGCTCGGCGGGGGAGCGGATGGGGGTCTCGCGGGGCACAGTGCAGCGGCTCCTCGAGTCCGGGCGGGCCAAGGTCCTGGGCGCCCTGCTCGAGTCCTCGGCCCTCCTCGTCACCCAAGGAGACCACCATGAGATTGTGCATTCCGACCCTGGATGACCGGGGTCTCGCCGCCGGCGTCTCGCCCCATTT
>JASFUJ010000621.1:0-3269 GCA_050050355.1 Acidobacteriota bacterium | reverse complement strand
AACGCCGCCTCCAGGAGCACCCCCGGCGTGCCCTCCGTATCGCTGGTCAGGAGGAAGACGTCCGCGGCCGCCATGAGGATCGGAACGTCCTCCCGTTCGCCCAGCATGCGGACGGTGAAGGCGGCGTCCCCCGCGGCCGCCGCGGTCTCGCCGGCGAGCGGACCGGTGCCCGCGATCCAGAGCTCCGGCGGCGGCTCGCCCGTCGCCGCGCGCCGGCGAGCCACGAGGGAGGCCACCCGGAGCAACCGGTCCGGGCGCTTCTCGGGGCTCAGCCGCCCGGCGAACAGGAGCACCGGCGCATCGGTCCCGGCTCCGAGTCGTCGGCGGACGTCCGCCCCGTCGACCGGCTGCTCGAAGGGGCGCGGATCGATCGCACGGGGCAGCACGGCCGTGGGGATCGTCGGACGGTAGCAACGCTCCAGGCTCGCCAGGGTGAGCCGGCTCACCGCCACCAGCCCGTCGATCGGCGCCACGACCAGGTGCCGGTAGAGGAACCGGTGGAGCGGTCCCCGGAGCCAGTCCGACGGGTCGCCGATGGAGCGATAGACCAGGGCCCAGGGCGCCCGGCGCCACACTCTGCGCAAGAGGCTGCCGTACTTCACGCTGCGCGAGCCGTTGACCTGCACCACGTCCGGAGCGAAGGTGCGCACCCGCGCGGAGAGGCCCCCCAGGAGGGACGGCTGGAACCCCGGGATCCGCTCGAGGAGGCTCTGGGGGTTCCCGCCGAGGCAATGGTCCCGGGGGCGCAGCGGCAACGCGCCGCCGGACTCCGGACGGTACAGGGCGACCACCGACGTGGCGTGACCCTGCCGCTCCAGCTCGTCGCAGAGCGCCAGGGCGAAGATCTCCGCGCCTCGCCGCTGGGGCCGGGTGATCAGTTGGAGGATCCGCATGCCGGTCTAGTCGCTCCGGTCGCCCCGCGTGTACTTGGCCCGCGGCGGGACCCGCGGCCCCAGGCGGCCGGAGTACCCGTCGGCCAGCGCCTTCGCCTGCAGGCGCGTGAACTCGGCGCCGTAGCGCGGCCCCCGGGACCAGGAGGCCAGGGCGCGGCCCAGGGCGCGGATCGCCTCCCGCCGGGCGAGGTCGGGCCGGCCGAAGGTGGTCCGCATCATGGCGATGTAGTTCCGCGTCGTGTAGTAGTTGCGCCAGACGGCGGAGCGGGGGCGCCTGGGGCGGGGCGAGCGGCGCACCGTGAGACCGAGGCGGCCGCTCTCCCGACGATGGCGACGCATCAGCTCCCCGTCCACGAGCAGACGGTAGCCGGCGCGCCGGATCCGCAGACAGTACTCCAGGTCCGGGTAGCCGAAGAACAGCTCGCCGTTGTAGAAACCCACCCGGTCCATCGCGTGGCGCGGCATGATCATGGTGTGGTTTCCGCCGATGAAATCCACCTCCAGGACCTCCTCGAGGGCTCCGTCCGGGAGCCGCACCAGACGGCCCGCGCTCCAGTCCCAGCGCGCTCCGAGCGCGCCGGCCCCGCCGGCGTCGGAGCCCGAGCCGACCAGCAGCCCGATCAACCGTTCGATCGTGTCGGGCGTGCGGGGCGGGTTGTCGTCGTCACCGAAATAGACCAGCTCGAACCCCGCCTCGTGGAGCCGGCGCTGGCCGAGCTCGGTGCCACCGGCCGATCCGAGGTTGGCCGGGGACGCCTCGTAGGTGAGGGCCGGGTGATCCAGGCTCCGGACGACGGCCTCGGTCGCTCCCGAGGCCGCGTTGTCCACCACCAGGATCCGGTCGGGCACCCTGGTCTGGCCGAGCAAGGCGCGCAGGCTGCGCTCCAGGTGTTCGTCCCGCCGGTGGGTGACGACGAAGGCGCCGAGCCTCACGGAGCCCCTCCCGGCGCCGCGCCGGCGGTCTCGTGGCGGGTCCAGTAGCGCACGGCCAGGGGCGGGACCAGAGTCAGGAGCAGCCTGACGTAGCTCTGCCACCGCCGGGGATCCGCCCGGATCGCGGCGACCAGGTGCCGGCGGGCGGCCGCCGTGTCCCCCAGCCGGGCGGCGTTGACGGCGGCCACGCCCCGGTAGTTGGCGTAGCCCTCGGGGGAGAGCGCCCGCATCCGGTCCCCGTGGCGCTCCAGGATGTATTCCGCTCCGGAGCGCTGGCTCTCGAACGCCCGGCGGGAGTCGATCCACGCGGCGGGGTTCCGGTGGTAGGTGACGAGGGGGCGATCCACCGCCACCACCTCGAGCCCCCGCTCGAGGCACGCCGGGACCAGGCGCATGGCCATCTCCGCGTTTTCGGCGAAGCGCAAGGGGTCGGCATATCCTCCCGCGGACCGGAGGAGATCCAGACGGGTCGCCAGCGTCCCGGCGGTGTAGCTGAGCTCCCGGTCGCCGTACAGGGGGCCGAGCCGCCGTGGGGAGAGCACCTCCCGTTCCAGCTCCCCGCCGTCGTCCGCGTGGCGGATCACCAGGGCGCCCACCGCCGCGACGCCGACGTCCCGGTCGGCGAAGATCCCGGTGAAGGTGGCGAGCCAGCCGGGAGCGGCCTCGTCGTCGCTGTCGAGGAACGTCACCAGCTCCCCCCCGGCCTCCGAGATTCCGAGATTCCGCGCTGCGGACACGCCGCGGTGCTCCTGCCGCAGGAAGCGAATCCGGGGATCGTCGAGCTCCGCCACGACCTCCGCCGTTCCGTCCGTCGAGCCGTCGTCGACGATCAGCAGCTCGAAGTCCCGATGCTCCTGGCGGAGGACGCTGCGCACCGCCCGGCGCAGCACGTGGGCCCGGTCGAACGTCGGGACGACCACGCTGAAGGAGGGCTTCGCTCGGGAGGACATCGCGGGTCTATCCGGGGCTCGTTCCGGGGTCCGTGGCGAACCGGCGCGGGAGGTCCCGCAGCACCTGCTCCACCTTGCCGAGGCCGCGCATCCGGATCAGGCGTCCGTGCACCCTGCGGCGACGATCGCGACCGATGCCGGATCTCAGCTCCAGCCAGCCGCCGTAGGCGATCTGGGCCACGCCCTCGCGCAGCAACCCCAAGCGGCGGGGGTCGCCCGTCATCCCGGCCAGGACCACCGCGGTGCGGCCACGGCCTCGGGCCAGGCGATCCAGGTGGGGTCGAGCGAGTCGACCGGGCTCGACCCGGTGCCGGACGGCCATCGCCGGAGCATAGTACAGACGATATCCCGCTCGCTCGGCCCGGATCGCGAATTCCGTGTCCCCGCCGCTGAGGAGCTCGCGGCCGGAGCGGTCGAGGTTCGGCGCGAAGTCGCCGACGGCGTCGGCCACCTCCCTGCGGACGGCGAAGTTGGCGCCGACCAGCGTCTCCGG
>JASFUJ010000620.1:0-3274 GCA_050050355.1 Acidobacteriota bacterium | reverse complement strand
GTATTCGATCGTCAGCCTCTCGGCCATCGCGTCCTCCCTGGGTCTTGGTCGTTTCACTCGAATGTCGACGGCCACCCATTGTACCGGGGACCCCGCGGACGGGGACGAGCCCCGTCCCTACACCGGCCGGAAAGGGGTCGAGCCCCGTCCCTACACCGGCCGGAAAGGGGACGAGCCCCGTCCCTACACCGGTCGGACGGGGACGAGCCCCGTCCCTACACCGCCCGGACACGACGGCACGGTGACGGGACCCCGACCGTCGAGAGTCATCCGGACACCGGAGGAACGCGGCGGGCGCCCCGATGGGTGGAGCGTGCCGGGAGGCCCCGGTGGAGGGCGTCGAGGGACGCGCGCACGACCACGCCGAACCGCCGTCCGGAGCCGGCGCGGCCCGAGCCGAGCCGCGCGTTGCCCGCTCGACCGCCCTTCCACGCGCGGCGTCCCGGAGCCGGGGCCTCCCGGCGCGCTCCCGGCGGACGGGGACAAGCCCCGTCCCTACACCGGTCGGACGGGGACGAGCCCCGTCCCTACACCGGCCGGAAAGGGGACGAGCCCCGCCGCTACACCGGTCCGTCCCCCGGCAGCGCCCGGCCGGCGGCGACTACTTCCCGACGATCATCCGCTCGTCCCCCAGCCGCCGGGTGAACCCGACCGAGTCCAGGTGCTCGAGGAGCGGAATCGCCCACTTGCGCGACAGGTCGAACCGCTCTTTGAACCGGGGCACCGTGAACCGCTCCCACCCCGTCCCCCGGAGCTCCTCCCGGAGATCGTCGAGCGCCGAGGCGGCGAGGATCAGCCCCCCGGGCAGCCGCACCAGCTTGCCCCGCTCCGTGAGGTAGCGGATCACCCCCTCCAGGATCTGCGGCTTGGCCGACAGGTCGCGGGTCAGATCCCCGGGCGACGGGGGCTGGAGCCCCGCCTCCGCGAAGCGCTCCAGGACCCGGCGGGAGAGCTCCGACTCCTCGTCCGTGAGCTCGGCCTCCCGGCCGGGCAGCGAGACCAGGTCGCCGTCCACCGTCAGCACCCCCTGGGCCGCGAGCCAGGACAGATAGACGTCGGCCAGAGCGGCCGCCGGACCGGGGAAGATCCGCTCCACCGCCTCGGCCTTGGGCATGCCCCGGGCGAGCCGGTCGCGCTCGAAGAAGGCCTCGATCTCGGTCCGCGCCCGCTCGGCGAGCCGCCGGTAGACGGCCGGCGCCACCCACCGGGTGCCCCGTCCACCTCCGGCTCCCTCGGCCACGGTGAGCAACCGGCCCTCCTCCGCCAGGGCCGACAGGCCGGTCGCGGACCGCTCCGGGGGCCGGCCCAGACGGCGCGCGGCCTCGTCCGCGCCGATCCCCGCCGGCCCCGCCTCGTGGGCCCAGTGGAGGAGCACCCGCCGATCGGCCTCGTCCGGATCCTCCCGCCCGTCGGCGGCCGCGGCGATCCGGCGGGCCGCCGCCCCCAGGTCCCGCAGCCGCCGGGCTCGGGGCCACGGGTCCAGGACCGATCCGCCCCCCAGGGTGAGCTCCGGCGACGGCCGGCGCACGATCAGCCGGTCACCGCGCACCGCCACCACCGGGGCGCTCAGCCGGATCTCCACGGCTCCCTCCTCGCCCGGGGCGATCTCGGCGCGCCCGGTTCCACCGGCGTCCGCCCCGGTCTCGGACCACTCCACCGGCCGCAGCGTGCCGAGGACCTCCGAAGAGAGCAGGTGCACGCGGACCGGCGTGAGGCCGCGGAAGGGGTCGGGCGCCTCCGGCAGAACACGGATCCGGGCCAGCAGGCGCCGGGTCGTCTCGAAGCGCCCCGGAGCCACCGCCTGGCTGCCCCGCTCCACCTGCTCGAGGCCGACGCCGGCGAGCTGGAGCGCGGTCCGCTCCCCGGCCACCGCCCGCTCCCGGTCCTCCCCGTGAACCTGCAGGCTCCGGATCCGGGCCGAGGCCGGGCCCCCCGCGGGTGCCGGGAGGATCTCCAGGGTGTCACCGACGGCCACCGACCCGCTGGCGAGGGTGCCGGTCACGATCACTCCGAGGCCCTTGAGGTGGAACGCCCGGTCCACCGGCAGGCGGGCGGGCAGATCGAGATCCGGCTCGACGGACCGGGCCGCGGCGAGCTCGACGAGGTGCGCTTCCAGCTCCTCGATGCCCTCGCCGGTCTGGGACGAGACCGCCAGCACGGGCGCGCCGGCGTAGGGGGTCGTCTCCAGCAGCTCTTCGAGCTCCAGGCGGGCCAGCTCCAGCAGGTCGGGCTCGACCACGTCCGCCTTGGTGAGGACGGCGATGCCGGCCGGGATCCGGAGCAGGGAGCAGATGGCCAGATGCTCGCGGGTCTGCGGCTTGACGCCCTCGTCGGCGGCGACCACCAGGAGCATGATGCGGATGCCGCCGAGGCCGGCGAGGGCGTTGCGCAGGAAGCGCTCGTGGCCGGGAACGTCGACGAAGCCGACCTGGAGGGTCTCGCCGTCCGCGAGCTGCGTCTCCAGGTGGGCGAAGCCCAGGTCGATGGTGATCCCGCGGTCCTTCTCCTCGGCCCAGCGGTCGCAGTCGATGCCGGTGAGCGCCTCGACGAGGCGGGTCTTGCCGTGGTCGACGTGGCCGGCGGTGCCGACGACCACGTGGCGGGTGGGCGGGGCTGCCACGGAGTCCGTCAGGCCAGGATCTCGCGGGCGATCTTGCTGACCACCGCGTTGTCGGCCCGGCCTTCGAAGCGTTCGATCATGGCGGGCATGACCCGGCCCATGGCACCCATTCCGGAGAGGCCGTGCTCGGCGACGTACTCTTCGACGGCCCGGCGGATCTCGTCTTCGCTCGGTTCCTTGGGCAGGTACTCGGACTGGAGGAAGGCGGCCTCCTGGCGCTCGCGCTCCGCCTGCTCGGGGCGGTCGCCCTTGTCGTACTGCTCGGCGGAGTCTTCGCGCTGCTTGATCGCCTTGCGGAGGATGGCGATGAAACCGGCCTCGTCCACCTCTGCGCCCTTGCGGATGCGCTCGTTCTTGAGCTCGGAGAGGACCATGCGCAGGGTGGAGACCTTGTCCTTCTCGCCGGCCTTCATGGCGGTCTTGAGGTCGGATTCGACGCGTTGCTGTGGAGTCTGTTCGGACATGGCGCGATTATACGGGGAGGGCGTCGTGGCGGTTGCGTGGAGGACTCCGCCGCAGGGCTCGCCGGGAGGGTACCCGGAGGTCTCCCTCGGCGGCTGGACTGCGACCGGCGAGGGAACCTCCGGGCCCCTCCACGGATCACCGCTCGCTGCCGTATCGGCGCACCGGGTGGTTGACTCGACGATCCTTGTA
>JASFUJ010000619.1:0-3276 GCA_050050355.1 Acidobacteriota bacterium | reverse complement strand
AGCCCCGCCTACGGCCGCTTCCGGGTGACGTCGTCGTGGAGGTAGGCGTAGAGCGTCTCGAAGCGCAGGTCCAGCTCCGGGGCCAGGCAGACCAGCAGGGCGTCGAGGTCGAAGGGCGCCAGATCGAACAGGGTCGCCAGCTCCGCCATCGGCAGCCGCACCCCTGCCGCCAGCGCTCCGGCGACCCCTTCCTCCAGGCGCAGCGCGAGGCGCCGCTCGAGCCGGTCGAGGCGCTCCTCCTCCGCGGCCGTCTCGGGATTCTCGTCGCCGGGGGTCTGGGCGCCGGGGGTTTCGGCGACGCTACTGGGCCACGGCGGGCGGAGCCGGTCGATCTCCTCCTCGGTGATGACCAGCCCCGAGAGGTCGTGGAACCGGTACGGCTCCGGCCGCCGCCGCCGTTCGAGCACCGCCCGGCGCAGCCGCACCTGGAGGAGTCCCAGCGCCACCTCCAGGTGCTCGCGCCCGGAGGCGAACGGGCGCGCCCGGGCTCCGGTCTCAGCCGCGGGTTCCATAGTCCTCCACCTTCTCCGTCACGCGGCGGACGGGTCGTTCGAGGGCGGACTCGAGATGGACGATGCGGACGCGGTAGCAGACCGACAGCCGGTAGGGCTGGTTGAAGGCGTTCCAGATGCGGGTCAGCTCTTCGATGTCGAAGGCGCACAGGTCGAGCTTGAGGTCCTCGACCACCTGGGGCAGGGCCCCCTGCAGGTGCTCCGGGGCGATCACCGCGTGGTCGTAGAGCACCCGCATCGCCTCGCCCAGCACCCGGTGCTCGTCGAGCAGGTTCTCGGCGAAGGTGGTCATCACGTAGTAGAGGTCGAGGGTCAGCGGGGGCTTGTGCAGAGCGTTCGTGCCCACCGCCCGCCAGTCCCGGTTCTTGGCCGTCTGGTTCTCCTGGACGAGGAAGATGTAGAGGTTCACCTTGGGCCTCATGCCGGAGGTGATCCGTTCCGCCGCATCCTCCGCCGGCAGGCGCAGCGAGACGTCGAAGAGGCCCGCGGGGCTCTGCTCGGAGGTCAGGAGCTGCTCCAGCGTGTGGGTGACGTCCCCGATGACGGTCGAGAGGCTCATCCGACGTCCACCTCCACGATCCCTTCGTGGGTCAGCTCCAGGGTCTCGAGGGCCACCTCGCTGGCGGTCCCCTTGAGGTCGGGCCCCTGCCACTTGACCGGGAAGGCCCGCACCAGGCTCCAGCGGCGGACCGCCCGGCCGGTCTCGTCGCGGAGCTCGATGGCCAGGTTCGAGCCCCGGTCGGCGAAGAAGCTCTGGGCGAAGTCCTGGCTCCGGGGGTTGGTGCCGAAGGCGCCGGTGGCCACCTCCGTGAACCAGGCCAGCAGCTCGTTGGAGGAGGTGACGCCGCGCTTCAGGCTGACGTTGCCGTAGTTGGTGGTCTCCGGGAACTTGAGGGTCGACTCGTTGCGCCCGCCCTCGACGTACTCGAGGACCTTGGTCTCGGCGGACAGGCCGGTGCACTCGGCGAAGCCGGCGGCCTGGACGCTGCCCAGGACCAGCGCGAAGCGGTAGGCGCCGTAGGGGTCGCTCTCACGCCGTGGCACGGTCGGTCTCCTCGCGGGCCTGGAGCGATTCCCCGGTGCGCCGGATGGTCACCACCACGAACTCGGCCGGGAGCGCCGGGGCGAACCCGACCCGGGCGATCAGCTCCCCGCGCGCCGTCACCTCCGGCGGGTTGGTCTCGGCGTCGCACTGGACGAAGAAGGCCTCCTCGGGCCGCGTGCCGGCCAGGGCACCGCCCTGGAAGAGGCCGCGCAGGAGAAGAGTCAGCGCGGTGCGGATCTCCGTCCAGAGCGCGGGGCCGTTGGGCTCGAAGACGGTCCACCGGAGGCCGGCGAGGATCCGCTTGACGATGGCCAGCGCCACCCGCCGGACGTTGACGTAGCGCCACCGGATCTCGGGGCTCAGGGTGCGCGCGCCCCACACCCGGAGCCCCCGGCCGGGCATCGCCCGCAGGCAGTTCACCCCGACCGGGTTGAGCTCGGCCTGCCGGTCGTCGCCGATGCAGAGCTCCAGGTCCACCACGCCCTCCAGGACCTCGTTGGCCGGCGCCTTGCCGACCCCGTGGACGATCTCCGAGCGGGCGTAGATCCCCGCAACGTGGCCGCAGGGGGGGAGCCAGGGGGAACCGTTCCCGAAGCTCGGGCCCCCGAGATCCGCCGCACGCTGGCGCAGCCAGGGGGAGTAGAGGGCCCCGTAGGACGCCTCGGGCAGCAGCCGGAAGGCGGCGGCCCACTCGGCCACCGGCAGGGCTCCGGCACCGGCAGCGGCGCCCCGGGGGGCGTCGAGGACGGCGAAGCGCTCCCCCAAACGGCCGCAGTGGGCGAGCAGCTCCCGCTGACCGTCGCGCAGCGTCGGGAAGCGCTCGGCGCCGGCCGGCGGCGGCTCGGCGAAGAGGATCCCCTCCGCCGGCACCTCGGCGGCCGGGATCAGCCCGTGGAGATCCGGCACGATCAGGTCGGGCACCGCCACCGTGCCCACCTCCTCCACGGCCTCGAGCGCCGCCAGGCCCAGCAGGCCGTTACCGCCGCGGCCCCGGTCCGCCCGGTCGAGGCCGGCCGGCGGCGCGAACCGGCCTCCGTTCCGGAAGCCGGTGAGCCAGGCCAGGGCCTCGGGGCCCAGGTCCGGGGCCCCGTCGCGGCCGCCGTGGAGCCGCTCCCGGAGCACCTCCGCCGGCCGGCCGGCGGGGGCGGGCTTGTGCGTCCGCAGGTCCTCCACCCGGAGCAGCCGCGACAGGCCCAGCTCGCCGCGCCGCAGCGAATCCTCCTCCGGGGTCTCCTCCCCGACCGTGCCGTGGAGCACCCGGCCGATCCAGCGCTCGTGGCGCGGGTCGAGGGAGAGCGCGTCGAAGACCTCCCGCCGGTCGGCGCCCTCGGTCTGCCGCAGGACGACCTCCAGGCGGAACCCCTGGCCCAGCACCGGGCTCCCGGCGGGGAAGCCGCGGGCGAGGGGGCTCGTGACCGGGACGGTGCCGGCCACGTGGTCCGGGGCGCCGAGGGTCCGGGTCTCGCGCCGGAACGGGTTGCCGGCGTCGACCAGGGTGATCGCGTCGCCGGCGGCGAGCCCGGCGGTGGTCTCGAGCCCGACGGCGGCCGCGCCGGCGGCCGCCGGCGCGGCCAGCCGGGTGAGCACCAGCTCGCCGGTGGAGTGGGGGACCACCGTCACCTCCAGGCGATCCCCCCACCGGCCGGGGTCGAGGGCTTCCAGTCGGACAGCCGGCCGGCCGTCGCCGTCCCGCAGCTTCAGCCGAGCCCGCCGCGCGAT
>JASFUJ010000618.1:0-3279 GCA_050050355.1 Acidobacteriota bacterium | reverse complement strand
TAGAGCTCCTCCGCCGGGTAGCGCACGTAGGCGCCCTCCGTGGCGTCGTGGCCCGACGGCACCCAGAACAGCCGGTGGAGCGCCATGACGTGGTCGATGCGGAGCACTCCGGACGCCTCCATGGCGGTGCTCAGGACCCGGCGCAGATGAGCGTAGCCTTCGGCCCGTTGCCGCTCCGGGTGGAGCGGCGGGAAGCCCCAGCTCTGGCCGCGGGAGAAGAACGGATCGGGGGGTGCGCCGGCCGACACGCCTTCGGCGAACAGCTCCCGGTGGCGCCACAGGTCGTAGGAGTCCGGGTGCACGCCGAGCGGCAGGTCCAGGTAGACGGCGGCGAGCGCGCCCATCTGGGAGTGGACCAGCCACTGGACGTAGAGGTGGTAGTGGCGGGAGTCCGGATCGACCTCGTCCGGCCGTCCGCCCCAGGTCCCCCAGGGGCCGTCCCGCTCGGTCCGCGCCCGGAACGCGGCGTAGTCCTCCAGCTCCGGGTGTTCGCGGACGAAGGCCTCCAGCTCGGCGCGCCGGGCGACGCCACCGTCCTCGAACGCCGCCTCCGCCAGGGCGCGGAGCACCCGGCGCTTGACGCGCATGGCCTGCCGGTAGTCCACCAGGTCGGCGTTCCGCAGGTCGGCCAGCTCCTCGCGGAAGGCGGTGGAGCCGAGCAGCTCGCGGGCGAGCTTCGAGCGCTCCAGCTCCGGCGCCGCCTCCGGGTCGGCGTAGAGCTCGTTCCAGAACAGCCGGCTCGCCGGGGCGTAGGGGCTGGGCTCGAACGGCTCGCGCCCGGCGCCCAGGAAGGAGGCGTAGAGGGGGAGGGTCCCCACCATGCCGCCGCCAGCCCCGGCGACCCAGCCGGTCAGCCGGGCCAGGTCGGTGAGGTCGCCGGTGCCCCAGCTCCGCGCGGTCCGCAGCGCGTGGAGCGGCAGGAACACCCCCCAGGCGCGCGGCTCCCGCGGAGCGGTCGGATCCCGCTCGCTCCCGAAGGCGCGCCGGGGGGCGGCGAGGACCAGGACGTCGGCGCTGCCGCGATCGAGCTCGAGATGCAGCCGGTGGTAGCCGAGCGGCAGCGTCCCGGGCAGCCGGAGCACGTGGCGCGGCTCGCCGGACTCCTTCGTGCCTCCGGGACCCCGCTCCGGCGCCAGGCGCCAGCGGCGGGTGCCTCCCCCTTCGAGCTGGAGCTCGCAGCCGACGGTCTCCGGCGCGCCGCCGGGGGAGGGGAACCGGACGGGCAGCTCCAGACGACCCTCCCAGGCCACCGCCACCGGCTCCGCCGGGCGCCGCTCGAGCTCCTCGCGCCGGCTCTCCAGGAGCGCCGGGACGTCCGCCGAGGACTCGACCGGCACGCCGAGGGTTCGGAGCAGGGCGAGGAGGGTCTCCCGGGACGCCTCGCGCCGGTGGCCGAAGGCGTCGCGATAGGCGGGCTGGATGCCGTGGAGGCGCGCGAGCTCGGCGAGCCGGCCCCCGGTCATCGGCGGCCTCCCTCGGACAGCAGGTTCGAGATGCCCCGCAGCGGGATCCGGGTCCAGGCGGGACGGTGATCGAGCTCGTACCGCAGCTCGTAGAGGGCCTTGTCGAGCAGGTAGACGTCCAGGAGCAGGCGCAGGTGGGCCTCGGACGCGGGGACCAGCCCGGCTCCCCCTTCGGCCTCCTCCAGGGTCCGGAGGTAGCTCTGCAGATAGGCCGCTCCGCTCTCCAGGGACCAGAACCGGCCCCAGCGTTCGAGCAGGGGCACGCGACCGGCGTCGCACTCTCCCCGGTCCACCTGCTCGCGGACCGCCGCGTGGGCGGCGTAGTCGAACGAGCGGAGCATCCCCGCCACGTCGCGCAGCGGGGAGCGCTTGATCCGCCGCTCCGACAGCGGCCGGGCCGGCTCACCCTCGAAGTCGATGATCACGAAGTCCTTGCCGGTGTAGAGCACCTGTCCCAGGTGGTAGTCGCCGTGGCAGCGGATCCTCCGGGCGTCGATCTTGCCCTCCAGCAGCGGCTCGAAGCGCTCTAGCAGGGTGTCCCTGGCCGCCAGGAGCCGTTCCGCCAGCTCCCGTTCCTCGGGTTCCGGCAGGGTATCCAGGCGCCGGCGCAGCAGGCGGAAGGTGTGGCCGGTCGCGCTGCGCATGGACTGGTAGAGAGAGCGCTGGTAGAGCTCGGAGAAGGGCTCCGGGGCGAACGCCCCGTCGCTCGCTTCGAGGACCGCGGAGCCGCCCGCCGAGCTCGAGGCCCCGCTCAGGGCCCCACTCAAGGCCCCACTCAAGGCCCCACTCAAGGCCAAATGCAGCTCGGCCGTCCGCCGCCCCAGGAGCGCGGCGTGGGTCGGGTAGGCCCCCACGAGGTCAGCCAGGTCGGCCAGGTCGGCCCGGTCGGAGCCTGCCCCGGCCGGTTCGAGCCGGACGGAGCGGTCCGCCGCCCGGGGCGGCGGCTCCCGGTCGCCCAGGGAGAGCACGCGCTCGAAGTAGCGGGACAGGAAGTCGAGGGTGAAGCCCCAGGCGTCCCCCCCGTTGGGGACGTACTCCTGGAGGATGCCCAGGGTGTAGGTCGCCCGGGTCCGCCGCTCCCGGTACTCCAGGAAGCCGGCCACGCGGGGCACGTGCTCGAACCCGGTGCGCTCGGTGAGGAAGCGGCCGATCTCCAGGTCCGGGTTCTCGCCCGGCTCCACCTTGCGGAACAGCTTGAGGATCAGCCGGTCGCCGAAGCGGACCGACGTGTTCGACTGTTCGGCGGCGAGTAGCAGGGGGGTGAGGTCCTCCTCCCCATCCGGGCCGAGGGCCGGGTCGAGGGTCGGGCCGAGCAGGGCGTCGAAGGCGCCGGTCCGGGCCGCGACCATCTTGCCGCGGTCTCCGGGGAGCTCCTCCTCCCGTTCGACGGCTCGCAGCAGGCGTCGGCCGAACTCCGGGGTGCAGGCCGCGTCGTGGAGGATGCCTCGCACCGGTCCGGAGCGGGCCGCGCCCTCCGCGGTGATCTCCAGCTCGGCCAGGGCCGCTGCTGGGCGCTCGCGCAGCAGATGCTCGCCCCGCTCGCCGGGCGCGAACGCCAGCGGCAGCAGGTAGGCGTCCGGCTCCTCCTCCCGGTACTCCAGGGCGACCAGGGCGAGGCAGGTCTCGGCTCCGGCTCCCCCCGCCGCCGGCTCGTCCGCGGGCGGCACCCGCACCACCGCGCGGATCTCGCTCGACTGGACGCTCCGCGCCTTGCCGCCGAACCACCGGCGGGTGGCGAGCATCGAGGGGAGCATCCGCTCCAGCTCCCGCTGGCCGTGGCCGGCGAGGCAGGTCTCCCAGGTGGATGTTGTCGCCA
>JASFUJ010000617.1:0-3281 GCA_050050355.1 Acidobacteriota bacterium | reverse complement strand
CCGTCTCCCGGGTCGTTCGGCCGGAAGCCGAGGGAGTAGTAGGTTCTCAGATCCCGGGCCAGCCGCCGGAAGTCGTTCGAGAAGTCGGCGGCGTTGAGGAACGACCGCCCGCCGGTCTGCTGCGCCATGAGCACCAGGGGAGACTCCCGGTCCTGGCTCTCGATGCGTTGGGCGTGGATCGACGGCTGGAACCGGCGGCCGGTGCTTCCACCCCTCCCGCTCCGGCCGGTCGAACCGGCGGGCCCGAACCCGGCCCCGCTGCTCTGGTTCTGGTTCACGGTGCTCGGCCGCCCGCCGGCGCTGCCCCCGCTCGTCTCCGCTCCGGAGGCGCGGTCGAGGCCCAGGTCGATCGCGGGGCTCTCGGCTTCCAGCATGTAGAACGTGACTCCGGCGGCGTTGGCCCGGGCCGCCACCTCCTCGTAGAGCCAGGTCAGGTCGTACTCGTTCTGGAAGGCCGCGAGCTGTGATCTCTCCTCGGGGCAGAGCTCGGCGATGTACTCGAACATCATGAGCCCCGGGATCTGGGCGAGGCCGTTGCCGACGTAGAGCACCGCTCGACGGCCCGGAACCCCCGAGAGCGTATGGGACAGGGTCGCGAGCCCGCCGGCGGAGCTCTGGACGTGCCCCTGGACCGTCGCCGCGTAGCGCTGGGCGGCGCCCATCATCTGACCGATCGCGACCGAGCAGACCCCGTCGCCCCGGACGATCCCGGGCGCCTCTTCGGCGGCCCGCATGGCCTCCTCGATCTCCCGCAGGGTCGAACGACGCTCGGTCTCGATCTGGAGCCCCTGGGGAGCCACCTTCTCGAGGCGATCGAGCGTGCGGACGACGTCGGCGGGCCGGTCCGTGAACCGCTGGACCAGTTGCAGGCTCCGGTCGTGGACCGCCACGGCGACCCGGTCGCCGGCCTCGAGGTTCTCGGCGAGAAACTGCCGCAGGTCCTGGAAGACCCGGGCCCGGTCCGCGGGGCGGATGTTCCAGTTGTCGACCAGGACGGTCAGGTGGAGGCGCTCATCGGGGGGCACCTCTACCGCCTCGAGCTGGGCCGGCTCGTTCGAGACCTCGAGCGTGGTCTCCGGCGCGACCTCCCAGGGCGGAGCATCCTCCCTCCGGTCGGAGCCGGTGGTTCCCTCGTAGGCCGAGAAGTTGGTGACCTCGACCGGCTCCCCGTCCTCGTAGACCTGGAAGTCGTCCCGGGTGAGGCCCTTCACGGGATCGCCCTGGTCGTCGGTCACCCAGACTTCCAGATTGGTCACCTCGACCGAGATCTCCTCGCCGAAGCTCTCGAGCTCCTCCCAGCCGTCGTCCTCGGAGACCGCGGCCTCCTGGGCGGTGAGGGTGGCGCAGGGCGCGAGGCCCAGGACGAGGGCGACGACGAGAGACGGAAGGAGGATTGAAACGGCGGATCGATGGGTCATGGCGTCCTCCGGCGGCAGCCGAGGCGGTCCCGGGGATCGGGCACCGGCCTCCACTAGGTTTCCAGTGTACAGAACCTGCCACGCAAGGCTCGTACCGAGCTGCACGGATCCGGTCGTGCGCCGATACCCGCCCGGTCCGGCGAGTCCTCGGCGTCCTTCGGCGGTGACGGCGGTGTCCCCGGGAATACCCCCTCACCCCGGCCCTCTCCCCCCTTCTGGGTCAGGGCAGGGAGAGGGGGGCGGGCGGGCGAGGGGCTCGCTCCGGGAACAGGTTGGGGAGAGGGAGGCGGTCCGCGGACCGGGCGGTGGCGCCCCCTTTTCCCCCTTCCGAGGGGGAGAAGGGGGACGGGGGGTTGTGGGGGTGATCCGACCGAGCTCCGATCAAACCCCGAAGTACCGGCACTCCGGATGATGGAACACCAGCGCCGACACCGACGCCTCCGGCTCCATCATGTCCCCCTCGGTGAGCGAGACGCCCACCTCCTCCGGCCGGAGCGCCACGAAGAGCTGGCGCTGACCGGCCAGGTCCGGGCACGCCGGGTACCCGAAGCTGTAGCGCTTGCCCCGGTAGCGGGTCGTGAACAGCGCCTTGCGCTCCTCGGCCGGATCGTCCTTCGGCGGATCCGGGAACCCCCACCGGGCGCGCAGAGTCCGGTGCAGGTGCTCGGCGGCGGCCTCGGCGGTCTCGAGGGCCAGCGCCGCGTAGCCGTGGCTCTTCAGGTACTCGCCGGCGCGCTTCCAGCGCTCGGCCTGTTCCTGGACCGCGTTCGGAGTCGGTCCGCCGAAGGTGGTGACGAACAGGGCCACGTGATCCCCTTCGAGGACGTAGTCGGCGAGACAGAGTTGGTCGCCGGTCGACTGGCGTGGGAACGTCCAGCGGGCCGCCTCCCGGTCGGGGCGCTCCGGATCCGTCAGCACGAGGGTCTCGCCCCCCTCCGGCTCGATCCGGGCGGGGAAGAAGCGCCACACCGCCCGCGCCTTCGCCCCCCGGTGGATCGCCTCGCGCTGCAACCCGTCCATCAGCGCCCGGAGCTCCGCCAGCTTCGGGTCGCCATCCCGCTCGAGGCGGGCGACGGAACCCTTGAGCCCCAGGTGCTTGGCGTAGAGCATCTGGGGGTTCAGCAGCTCCCAGACCTCCTCGAGGGGCAGGTCCTCCACGTGGCGCTCGAGATCGGGCGGCGGCGGCGCTTCCAGATCCCGGCGCACGGACGGCGACGGGCCGGTGGGCGCCGGCCCGGTCCCAACGCGCTTCTTCCCGCTGCTGCCGGGCGCCTCCCGATCCCGATCGCGCGCCGCGGCCTCGGCCACCTCCCGCTCCAGGGCGGGCCGGGCCTCGGCGTCGCAGATCCGCTCCACGAGGGACAGGCCGTTCATGGCGTCCTTCGCATAGGTGCAGAAGGCGCCGTCGTAGGCCGGGGCGATCTTGCGATGGGTGAAGCGGCGGGTCAGCGCCGCCCCGCCCACCAGGATCGGCACGTCGACGCCGGCCGTCGACAGATCGCCGGCGGTGGACACCATCTGCTGGGCGCTCTTGACCAGCAGCCCGGACAGCCCGATCACGTCCGGCTCGTGCTCGCGGGCCGCCTGGATCAGCACCTCGCTCGGCACCTTGATCCCCAGGTTGACCACCTCGAACCCGTTGTTGCTGAGGATGATGTCCACCAGGTTCTTGCCGATGTCGTGGACGTCCCCCTTGACCGTGGCCAGGATCACGCGCCCCCGGCTCCGGCGGCCCCCCCCGCCGTCCACCGCCTCCATGTGGGGC
Organism: Acidobacteriota bacterium; assembly: GCA_050050355.1. Classification (GTDB taxonomy): domain Bacteria; phylum Acidobacteriota; class Thermoanaerobaculia; order Multivoradales; family DATKCC01; genus JASFUJ01. Next base: position 98 of record JASFUJ010000617.1, on the reverse strand, counting down.
TCCAGGTGGGACACGGCCTTCTTCATGACCTCGGCGCTCTGGAGCACCTCGGCGACGATGAGCTGGTTGTCGTTGAACAGGCGGCCGACCTCCGCCAT
>JASFUJ010000616.1:0-3286 GCA_050050355.1 Acidobacteriota bacterium | reverse complement strand
ACTTCATCTTCATCTTCGACGAGCTCGACAAGATCGAGCAGCACAAGAACCTCACCCTGGCCGACGAGGACGAGGAGACGGGACGCGGCACGGGCACCACTCCGGCCGGTCCCGGCTCGCTGGCCAGCTCCTACGGCGCGACGCGCGAACGCCAGCAGCGCATCTTGCGGCTCCTCTCCAACCTCAAGCACCTGTTCACCACGGCGAAGGCCAAGTTCCTCTTCATCGCCGGCCGGGAGATGTACGACGCCTCGCTGGCCGACGTGTCGGACCGCCACTTCTTCATGGGGAGCATCTTCAACGACGTGCTCTACGTCCCCAGCTTCCTGAGCGACGGCACCGACCGGCGCCTCACCGACATCACCAGCATGACCGAGCGCTACCTGTGCCAGTTCCTGATGCCCCGGAGCTACGCGCGGGACGAGCTCAACCTGCGGAAGTACCGGCAGTATCTGGAAGAAAAGGAGATCCTGAGATTCCCCGGGGACGAGCGCTACGGCCCCGAGGAGGCCGAACGGCTCCACCGCATGCGGTGCGACAAGGTGATCCACGAGCTGTTCAACTTCGTGGCCTACCTGACCTACCGGAGCAACGGCGCCCCCAAGAAGATCACCCGCATCCTGGAGCAGCACGTGACGCGCCCCAAGGACAAGCTCGGCGCCGAGGAGACCCTGCCCGTCGGCCGCTCCTCCGGCAGCCTGTACCTGGAGCTCGGGTACTACGACCAGTACACCTTCGGGCTGATCGCCTACCTGGCCCAGCCGCTCTTCCTCTCCCTGCATCGGCACCGCAGCAACAAGGACTTCGGCGACAAGCTGCTGGTGTCCACCTCCTTCCTCCTGGACCACCTGTACAAGTTCCACGGCTTCGGCTTCTCCTGGCGCAACCTGGAGCTGCTGCCGGAGATCGTCGACGTCAACAAGGCGCCGGAGCTGCGGGGGCTGATCGGGCAGATCCTCGAGTTCCTCGGCAGCACCCACATCGAGCAGATCGCGAGCGGCCTCCACGACTTCAAGTTCCGCAAGAAGATCACCGAGGAGATCGCGTTCCTGTCCAAGGTCTCCGAGGCCGAGTCGGCCGCCTTCAACTTCACGCTGGACGAGTCGTTGCCCATCAAGCAGTACTACAGCCGCAAGCTCGACGAGCTCCTGAAGCTCCACCCGCAGACGCCGTCCAGACCGGAGGAGACGGTGTTCATCCACTCGATGGCCTTCGTCCGGATGATCCTCGGCGACCTCCACTTCTACGACGAGGAGTTCGACCACGCCATCCTGGAGTACATGGAGGCGGTCCAGGTGCTGCAGAGGATCGACCCAAAGGAGCTCGACCCCCGGCGCCTGGCGCTGCTGATCAGGAACCTGCTCAAGCTCGGGCTGACCTTCGAGAAGAAGAAGACCTTCGACGCGGCCCTGGTCCTGTATGGGCAGTTGACCAACGCCATCGTCCGCTCCCGGGACGTCGACCTGCAGACCATCGACGTCGAGGAGCGACCGCGCGCCGGAGGCGGAGTGGACCTCTACCACCGCAAGAAGTCCCAGAGAAGCGGATTGCTGCCACCCGGACCGGCGACGTTTCTCAGAGGTGAAGAAGAGTTCAACCGCGCCCTCGAGGATCTCGAGTTCGGCCCGGCGATGGAGGAGCTACTCTCCAAGGCGACGGCCTTCGAAGGCGTCCGGCTGTTCTACCAGCCGCTCCTGGCCAAGCTCCAGATCGTCGAGAAGTCGAGCCTCGGGGGGATCTCGATCTGGGACGTGCGCCGGGCCCACCGGGAGTTCCGGTTCATCGCCAAGCTCCTCGACCGCAGGAAGACCCCGCTGGTGCCGGTCGAGTTCGACAACAAGCTGGCGGACATCCTGTTCTACAAGAACGGCCCGATCCCGGAGCCCATCCTCCTCGACGACCTCGAACCGCCCGGCGAGAACCGATCGAGGAAGCCGCCGAAGACCCGAACGCCGACCGAGGAGGAGCCGCTCCCGTACTGCTTCCTGAAGGAGTCCGCCTGCGCGCAGAACGCCACCGTCCGGACCCTCTGGCAGCGGGGCCTCCGCTCCCCCTGCGCCGCCTGCCGCTTCACCATGGACGGGCTGGTGCGGATCTTCAAGCACGCGGTGATCGACCCGAAGCTGGATCGCGAGGGGACGGCGGAGCCCCGCCGTCTGGTCTTCGCGCTGCTCGAAGCCCTGGACGACCCCGGGTGCACGGGCCTGCGGGTGAGCGTCCTCGAGGAGCTGGCGAACCTGCTGTCCGACGCCGGGGACACCTTCCTGAGCTGCGCGGCGCCGCAAGGGGGTGCACGGACCCCTCCGCTCCGGATGCGAGACGTGGTGCGTCAGAAGTTCCTGAGAGAGGCGCTCGGGGTGACCGCCTCCCCGACCGAAGGGTCGAGTCGCGACGAGGCGTGCGACCCGGCGAGGGTCCTTGCGCTCCGGGAGGTCTTCGAGGCTCGCCGGGACGCGGAGGGCAACCCCTGGACGAGCAAGGTCGAAGAGGCGATCCTCTACTTCATCGCCGCGGCGCGGTTCTACAAGCTGGCCGGGGAGTACAAGTCCCATTCGCACCAGTTGACCAAGGTGCTGTACGTCATCCGGGAGGTGGTGGCCACGGACCGGCTCCTCCCGGAGGACGAGACGGCTCCCCCGGGGAAGCTCTCCCGGCGCACGCGAAGGAGCATCCGGCGGGAGCTCGTCGAGCGGATCATCCGGGGCATCTACAGGACCTACCAGAGCACCCACCGCCTGGAGATCGAGAAGCTCAAGACGATCCTCACCGCCGAGGACCACCCCCCGTTCTGGACCTACTCCGTGAACCTGAACAACGTCTCCGTCGTGCGCGAGCTCCGGGAGGTGATCGTGGTGCTGCAGGAGATCGAGCTGACCGCGTGCGAGGTGGTCAGGGGGAAGTCCGAGGACGGATCCGCCGAGGACGAGCCCTGCGCCCGGCGGCTCCGGGCGGACCAGCGGTTCCTCTCGCCGTACAGCCTGGTCAACAGCATGTACAACCGGATCCACGAGCTCCGCTACCGGGCCAAGGAGAACTACAAGATCCTGGAGCGCACCGGCCTCAAGGCACCTCTGGACAGGGTCCTGGACACGGTGGAGAAGAACAAGCGGGCGGAGAGGGCCGGCCAGCCGGATGGCATCGAGCCGCTCCCCATGCGCGGTTGGGATCGCTCCGCGGACCGGCCACCGCCCCTCGGCCCGTGGACGCCGCGCGACCGGGACGAAGCACGCGAGGTCTTCGAGCTTCCGTCCGGGCCGGTCCGGACCGTGCGCATCCTCGAGCATCT
>JASFUJ010000615.1:0-3291 GCA_050050355.1 Acidobacteriota bacterium | reverse complement strand
GGGCTGGCCGACCGGGTGGGCCACCAGCCCAACGAGCTCTCCGGCGGCCAGCGGCAGCGGGTGGCCATCGCCCGGGCGCTGGTCAACGACCCGGCGATCCTGCTGGCCGACGAGCCGACCGGAAACCTGGACAGCAGCACCTCGGTGGAGATCATGGAGCTGTTCGACCGCCTGCACGAGGCCGGCAACACGGTGATCCTCGTGACCCACGAAACCGACATCGCCGGCCACGCCCACCGGCAGGTCACCCTCCGGGACGGCAGGGTGCTCACCGACCGCTCGATGGAGCGGCCGGTCCACGCCTGAGTCCCCGAACCTCGAACCCCGGAAATCCACGTGGTCGTCGTCGAGAACTTCCGAATCGCCCTCGGGGCCCTGCGGGCCAACGCCCTGCGCTCCTTCCTCACCACCCTGGGGATCATCATCGGCGTCGCCGCGGTGGTGGCGGTGGTCTCGATCGTCCAGGGTCTCCAGTACATGATCACGGCCGAGCTCGAGGGGGTCGGCGCCACCTATGTCCAGGTCGTCCCGCGGGTCCAGTTCTCGTCGCCGGGTCAGATCACGAAACCGGTGGAGCTGACCTGGGAGGACGGCCTGACGATCCGCCGGCAACTGCCCGAGGTGGACCAGATCACCCCACTGATCTTCGGCGGGGCGACGGCGAAGTACCGGAACCGCTCCTACCGGCCCTCGTTCGTCTTCGGGGTCAACGACTCCTACCAGGAGATGTCCCGGCAGTTCGTGGAGCGGGGGCGGTACCTGAGCGCCATCGACCTGGACAGCCGCCGCAAGGTGGCGGTGCTCGGCCGGACGGTGGCCGAGGAGCTGGAGCTGGGCTCCGAGCCGGTCGGCAAGGAGATCTACGTGGGCAGCCTGCCGATGACCGTCATCGGGATCCTGGAGGAGAAGGGGCGGAGCCTCGGCTTCGACCAGGACGACCAGATCCAGGTGCCCTTCGACACCGCGCTGTCGATTTTCGGCCGCAACGCCGGCAAGCAGGTGCGCCTCCAGATGCAGCTCGCCTCGGCCGAGGACGTGGAGGGGGCGAAAGAGCGCATCCGGCAGCTCCTGCGCCGGCGCCACGAGCTGGCGGACGACCAGCCGGACGACTTCGTCGTCCAGACCCAGGACGAGATCGTCGAGACCACCAACGCGCTCCTCCAGGGGGTCACCGGCGTGGTGGCCGGGATCGTCGGCATCGCCCTGCTGGTGGGCGGGATCGGGATCATGAACATCATGCTGGTCTCGGTGACCGAGCGCACGCGGGAGATCGGCGTGCGCAAGGCGGTCGGCGCCCGCAAGCGGGACGTGCTGGTGCAGTTCCTGATCGAGGCGGTCACCCTGGCGCTGGCCGGCGGGGCGGTGGGGATCCTGGTGGGCTACGGCCTGGGGGCGATGGCGGTGCGCCTGATCCCCGGGGACCTGCCGCCGGCGCACGTGCCCCTGTGGGCGGTGGTGCTCGCGGCCGGGTTCTCGGCCTTCGTGGGCATCGCCTCCGGCCTCTACCCCGCGGCCAAGGCTTCCGCCCTCGACCCGATCGAAGCCCTGCGCTACGAGTGACGGGCCCTCCCGAAATCCCTTCGAGTCAGTGAACCCCGGTGACCCGCGTGCCGGTCCGGCTCAGGCCTCCTCGGCGCGCTCGCCGATCGCGTCCGGGAGCTCGTCCTCGAGGCTGCGCAGCCTCCCGGACCGGAACGCCGCGACCACCACGCCCAGCAGGACGAACCCGGTCACGACGAAGAGCAGGCCGATGCCCCGGCCTTCGCCCGCGCCGAGGATCCTCCCGACGGAGCCCGCCAGCAGCCCGCCCCGGGCCATCAGGGGCTCGAAGACGTGGTCCGCGAGGGGTCCCGCGACCGCCAGCGCGAGGGGCAGGCTCGCCCCGCCGATCATCCTGCGGGTCGCGAACACCCGCCCCTGGACCTCCGGCGGCACCTTGCTCTGCCACAGGGCCTGGCTGGACCCGACGATCACCGGGATCGCCAGGAGGAAGACGAAGGCCGCCGACGTGACCAGGACGGCGTTCGGCTGGACGCCCCCCAACATCAGCAGGGCACCCTGGAGGGTCATCGCCACCAGGATCGAGTCGACCCGGCGCTTCGAGCCGCCCCAGACGCTCATCAGGAGCCCTCCGAGCAGGAGTCCGCTGCTGGCCACCGAGAGCACGACGCCCAGCATGTCCGGAGAGGCGAAGCTGAGCACGAGCGGGGTGATCAGCACCTGCACCATGCCGAGGCAGAAGTTCTGGCCGGAGATGACACCGAGCAGGCGCAGGAGCCCGGAGCGCTCCCGGATGAACCGCCACCCGACGAAGAGCTGCTCGAAGATCTGCCGGCCGGCGAGCCCCACCGGCTCGCGCCGCTCCGGGCTCGGGATCTTCACGATCGCCAGGGTCAGGCAGGCGAACAGGAAGGTGCAGACGTCGATGAGGATCAGCGCCCGGAGCCCGACGCTCACCAGCAGGAAGCCGGCCAGCGCGGGGGCGATCATCTCGGACACCGCCGAGCCGGTCTGGGTCATGCCGCTGGCGTGGCCGAACTGGTCCTTGCGGACCAGCATGGTGGTGGCGGCGGTGAGCGTCGGCCAGATCAACGAGGCGAAGGCGGAGCTGGTGGCGATGATCGGGTAGATGTGCCACGGCTCCAGGCGCCCCGCGCTGGCACTCAGGAAGAGGGCCCCGGAGCAGATGGCCGAGCCCAGGTTGCCGAGGATGAGCAGCCGCCGCCGGTCGAACCGGTCGGCGAGGACGCCGGCGATCGGAGAGAGGAGGATCAGCGGCAGGACCGTAGACAGGGCCACCAGGGCGAAGTGGGTGATCGAGCGATCCTGCTGGAAGATGCGGACGCCGATGCCGAAGTTGGTGAGGCCGCTGCCGACGAAGGAGACCACCTCTCCGGCGAGGACGATGCCGAAGGTCCCCATGCCCTGCCACCGCTCGAGCTTCATCGGCGTCCCCGTCGGGGTGCGGTGGCCCGAGTGCGGGCCCGAGTGCAAGCCAGAGTGGGGGTCGAGCGCATTCTTCCAGTGTACTCAATCGCTCCGGGCCGGCTCGCCCGGCGGGGGCGTCCGCCGGTCCCGGCTCTCCCGGTCGCCGAAGCCGGGACCGGGGGAGCCGAGGTCGAGGCCGCAAGCCGCGTGGATCCGCGGCAGCGCCCTCAACCGTCCGAGGGTCTCGTCGTCCGGGTTCTGGTCGAGGCGGAGGACGGTCCAGGCGTCGTCCGCGCTCCGCTCGCGCCCCAGGTGGGCGTCGGCGATGTTGACGGCGGCCTCGCCGAGCAGCGTCCCGATGCT
>JASFUJ010000614.1:0-3291 GCA_050050355.1 Acidobacteriota bacterium | reverse complement strand
GGCGCGCCGGGCCGGCCGGTCGGTCGACGCCCTGCGCATGGCGGCGTCCCAGATCGCCGCCGGGGTGAACCGGGAGCTGGCGAAGCGCTCCGACGAGGAATCCGGAGGCGACGCCGCCGAGCTCTTCACCGCCGCCTTCGACGGGGTCGTGGGGAAGATGCCGGAATCCCGCCGGGAGCCGCTCCGCGAGGCCTTCGCCGCGGTGCGCGAGGAGCTCTCCGGCCTGCCCGTCGCCCGGACCGAGCCGTTCTTCGACGGTCCGGAAGCCGAGGCCAAGGGCAGCGGCGAGCTCTTCGTCCTGGCCCTCGACCCGGACGCCTGCAAGGGGTGCGGCGTCTGCGTCGCCGAGTGTGCGCCGGAGGCGCTGGCCGCCGTCGCCGACGATCCGGTCCGGATCCGGGACGCCCGGGGGCTCTGGCGCATCGCCGAAGAGCTCCCCGAGCCGCCGTCCGGGACAGTCGAGCGCGCCCGGAACCACCCGGAGGTGGGGTCCCTCGCGGGAGCGACGCTCCCGAAGGCCGCCCGCGAGACCGTGGCCGCCGCCGACGGCGCCGACGCCGGATCGGGCTCCTCCCTCGCCGTGCGCCAGGCCCTGGCGACGGCGGCCTTCCACCTGGCTCCGCTCCGGGCGGAGCGCCTGGCCGCGCTCGACGCCGTGCGCGAAGAGCTGGCCGCGGCGATCCACGAGGGGCTGGCCAGGGCGCTTCCCGACCGGGACCTGGACGCCCTCGCCGAGGGCCTCGGTGCTCTCGAGCGCCCCGAGGCCGACCTGGCCGAGCTGACCGGCCGCGTGGAACGGGCCCTCGAAGGGGACCGGGTCGACGTGGCCCGGCTCCGGCGCCTGGTGGACACGGCCCGCGGGTTGGCCGACCTGCGGGTCCGCGTGGGAGGGACGGACGGGAGCTCGGGGGACGGGCCGGACGCCCGCAAGGGCCGCCCCGCACCCGCTCCGTTCGGCCTGGTCCTGGGCGGCCGGGCCGCGGCCTGGGGCGGCGCCTTCCCCTACACCCCGTTCGCCGTTCCGGTGACCGTGGACGCCACCGGCGACGGCGCCGGCATCGCCCGGGGGCTGCTCGAAGGCTCCCTGGACGACGCCCTGGCGGTCGCCCGGGCCGTTCGCCGAGCCCGGATCGAGCTCGCGGCGACGACGCCGTCGGAGGCCGCCCGGGCCGCGGAGCAGGTGCGCGCCCTGGAAGATCTCGGCTGGCGCGACCTGGAGCCGGCCGAGCGGGCGCTCTGCCCGCCGGTCTTCCTGGTGGCCGGCGAGGACGATCTCCTGCACGGCGACCTCGCCGGCCTGGCGGAGCTGCTGGCGGACGACCTGCCGGTGAAGGCGGTCCTGCTGTCGGACGGCTGGGCCGGATCCGGGCTCGGTCCGGACCCGGTCCTCGCCTGGGCCGGCCAGTCGGCGACCCTGGGGGCGCTGATCGCCCAGACCTCCGTCGGCGCGCCCGACCACCTGGAGCGGGCCGTCGCCGGCGCCCTGGCCTTCGACGGACCGGCGCTGGTGCGCATTCATGCCCCGGAGCCGGCGGGACACGGCTTCCCGGCCTCGGCGACCCTGGAGCGGGCCCGGAGCGCGGTGGCCTGCCGGGTCCACCCGCTGTTCGTGAGCCGGCCGGCCTCCGGCGAGGACGCGACCGCGGGTTCTGCGGGCCCGCCGGTGGTCGACCTCTCCGGGAACCCGGAGCCGGAGGCGGGCTGGGTGCGCGAGGGAGACGGAGGGGACGGCGCCCGGCTGACCCCGGCCCACTGGGCCCTGGGCGAGGAGCGCTTCGCCGGCGATTTCGGCGCACCGCTCGACCCGGAAGACCCCCGGCCACGGTCCGGATCGCGCCGGCTGGAGACCCTGCCCCTGGCCGACTACCTGGAGCTCGGGCTCGGTGAGGATGGCGAGGACGGCGACGAGCGCGAGGGCAAGGTGCCGGTGGTGGAGGAACCGTCCGGCGCCCTGCGGCCCGTCGCGCCGGCGCTGGTCCGGGCGGCCGAACGCCGCCTCGGCGCCTGGCGCCTGCTGCAGCGCTGGGCCTCCGCCGACGAAGCCTTCGCCACCGCGGCGGCCGCCACCGAGCAGCGCGAGCGGCTCGAGCGGATGGAAGAGGAGCACCGCCGCGAGGTGGAGGCCCTGCGCGCGGACTACGAGCAACGCCTGGCCGAGGCCCGGGCCACCACCCAGGCGGAGATGGCCCGCCGGGTTCGTGAGAAGCTCCTCGCCCTGGCCGTGCGCAAGGCCGGCGGGGAGGCGACCGAGACGCCCGGAAACGGAGTGAGCGAGTGACCGTCCTCAAGCCCACCTTCCGCCACGGCATCCACCCGCGGGAGCACAAGGAGGCGACCGAGCACATCCCGATCGCCCGGATGCCGTTCGTCGAGCGCTACGTGCTGCCGCTCTCGCAGCACACGGGCGCGCCGTGCAGGCCGGTGGTGCGCGCCGGCGATCGGGTCGAGCGCGGCCAGGTGGTCGCCGAGCCGGGGGGGTTCGTCTCCCAGACCCTCCACGCCCCGGTCACCGGCACGGTGGTCGGCGTCGGGCCGCGCAACCACCCGGCGGGCAAGCTGTCGGAGGCGATCGAGATCGAGGCGGATCCGTTCTCGACCCAGGAGATCGTCCCGCAACGCCCCGCCGGCGCGCCGCCTCCGGAGGAGCTGGGCCGGGACGACTTCGTGGCCGAGATCCAGCGGGCCGGCCTGGTGGGCATGGGCGGCGCCGCCTTCCCCAGCCACGTCAAGTACAAGACCCCCGAGGGCAAGACGATCACCCGCCTGGTGGTCAACGGCTGCGAGTGCGAGCCCTTCCTGACCAGCGACCACCGGGTCATGGTGGAGCGGGCCGACGCCATCGTCCGCGGAACGGAGATCGTCGCCCGCCACCTGGGCGTCACCGAGGTGGTCGTCGGCGTCGAGCTCAACAAGCCCGACGCCATCGAGATCCTCGAGGCGACGATCCAACGCCGACGATCCGGCTCGAAGCGGACGGGCTCTGTCCCGGCCGACCCGATCGAAGCGGCCGGGCTCCGCCCCGGCCGAGAGCGAGCGGAGCGAGCCACCATCCCGGCCTCCGCGCCGGCCGAGGGCATCTCCTTCCGCGTCGCCCCCCTGAAGGTCAAATACCCCCAGGGCGCCGAGAAGATGCTCATCCGCGCCCTGTTCGGCGACGAGGTCCCCTCCGGCGGCCTGCCCCTCGACGTGGGCGCCGTGGTCAACAACGTCGGCACCATGGCCGCCGTCGCCGACTGGTTCGACCGGGGCATCCCCCTGATCGAGCGGGTGGTCACCGTGGCCGGCCCCGGC
>JASFUJ010000613.1:0-3293 GCA_050050355.1 Acidobacteriota bacterium | reverse complement strand
CCCCGGGGTACCCGCTGGAAGCGGCGTTGATGGGCCTGCGCGACCGGTTCCGCCGGCTGCCCCACAACCGGGCCAGGGGAGCGGAGGCCGAGCGCCTGGCGGTCTCCTGGCTCCGCCGGCGCGGCTACCGGGTGGTGGGCACCAACGTCACCAACGGCGGCGGGGAGATCGACGTGGTGGCCCGGGACGGGGACACGCTGTGCTTCATCGAGATCAAGGCGCGGACCTCGGACCGGTTCGGGCCGGCGATCCTGGCGGTGGACGCCGACAAGCGCCGCCGCCTCGCCCGGGCCGCCTCCGCCTACCTGGCGGCCCGCCCCTGGGACGGCCCGTGCCGGTTCGACGTCCTCGGCATGGACCTGGTGGACGGGGAGCTCGAGTACACCCTGCTCGAGGACGCGTTCCGGGTCGGGGAGTGAGGGATTGGGGCCGGGCCCGGAGTCGGGAGCGGGCGACGGGGGCGCGCCAGGGCCGGCTCGCGTGGAGGAGCTCCGGCCGGGTCGCTCGCCTGCCCGGAGACGGCGTCGTTCGGGCCAGGACTCCGAGCGCTGTCGAGGGCGCCGTCTCCGAGCACCCGTGGCGCACCCCCATCGCCCGCTCCCGACTCCGAGCCCTGCCGGGGTGTTGCGGGGGGTGGAGTGGTCGCCGGCGCCCCTGGCACGGCCCGCCCGCCCCCCGACCGACGCCAACCGTTCGATGGTGGCTGGGAGAGAGGTCGCCGTCTCCGAGCACCCGTGGCGCACCCCCATCGCCCGCTCCCGACTCCGAGCCCTGCCGGGGTGTTGCGGGGGGTGGAGTGGTCGCCGGCGCCCCTTCCCGTGTGCGAGCAGCCTCGACCTGGGCAGCCACCCCGCCCATCCGAACCGAAGCGGCCGGCCTCCGCGCCGGCCGGATGCGAGCGTCAGCGAGCCACCCTACCGACCCCAGCCGACCGAAGAACCTCGGCGAACCCAGAACCGGAACCGGCCCCCGATCCGGCGAGGAATCCGGAACCCGCCCGAGGTGTTGACACGGGGGGAACGAGCCGACTATCCTGTGCCTCCCCGAGCCGGGAACACCGGCTCACGACGGATTGCACGCGACGCGGGAATAGCTCAGTGGTAGAGCACAACCTTGCCAAGGTTGGGGTCGCGGGTTCGAATCCCGTTTCCCGCTCCATCCGTTCCTCTCCCCGGACCGACACCCTCCTCGTCGCGCCACCGGATCGCCCCGCGGACCCCCTCGTCCCGGGCCGTCGTCCGCGTTGAAGGCGTCGAGCGACGGTGGTACCATCGGTCCTGCGGGGCGACGTAGCCAAGTGGTAAGGCAAGGGTCTGCAAAACCCTCATTCCCCGGTTCGAATCCGGGCGTCGCCTCCAACCGATCCCCTCCCTGAAAACCCCCGAAAACGGACGCCTCCCCGGTGCGCGCGTGTTAGCATCGCGTCGCGATGAACCTCGCCACCACGCCGATCAAGCTGACCTACGAGGACTACCTCGAGTTTCCCGAGGACGGGAGTCGGCACGAGCTCGTCGAGGGGGACCATGTCGTGACACCGGCACCGAACATGCGCCACCAGATCATTCAGGCGAATCTCTTTCGGTTCGTCGGTTCGTTCGTTCACGACCAGGGGCTCGGCCGGGTGTTGAGCGCGCCCACCGACGTGGTGCTCTCCGAGCACGACGTGGTCCAGCCGGACCTCCTCTTCGTGGCCCGGGAGCACCTGGACCGGATCGGGGAGGCGCATCTCGCCGGCGCGCCGGACCTGGTGGTGGAGATCCTCTCCGAGGCCACGCGGCGCCGGGACGAGGTGCTGAAGCGCCACCTCTACGAGCGCTACGGGGTGGGCGAGTACTGGCTGGTGGACCCGGTGATCGAGGCGGTGAAGGTTCTGCGCCGGTCCCGCCAGGCCGACCAGGACGACGACGCCGGCTTCGAGCGCCTGCCGGAGCTCACGGCGGAGGCCGTGGACCTCCTCTCCAGCCCGCTCCTGCCCGGCCTCGAGATCCCCCTGACCGAGATCTTCGGCTGACGGACCCCCCTCCCGAGGGCCGCGCCGGGAGCGCGCGCCCACCACCTCGCATCAGGGCTCCTCGGACCCGGTCCGCACCAGGTAGAGGACCCCGCCGTCCACCCGGCCGTCCGACCGCTGGACCACCTCCACCTCGTACTCGGCCGGCTCCGCGCGGTCGGACCGGAAGGTGATGCGCAGGGCGGACGCCTCCCGCTCACCCAGGGGGAAGCCGGCGAGCTCCACCTCCGGGGCGGTCAGCCGGTAGGGGACCGAGCGCGGCACCGCCTCCGGCACGGTCCGCGGCCGGTCCGGCTCCCCGGGCTGGTCGGGATCCCGGGGCCCCGGTTCCTTCTCGGGTTTCTTGCCGGGCTTCTTTTTCCACCACTTCTTCCCCCACGCATCGGGCCGGGACGCGGTCGCCGGCACGCTCCCGGCCGCGGCTCCGCTCCGGGCGATCTCCTCCGCCTGCTGCCGCTCGGGCCGCTCGGGCCACCGGTCCTGCTTGGGCGCGTAGATCCCGGCGGGGTCCGAGAGCCTCTCGGTGCCGGGCACCGGGCGGTCCCGGCCGGGCCACCGCTCGTGGAGCTCCGTCGGCAGGTGGAGGGCGACCCGGCCCGCCTCGAGCAGGGCGGGGTCGATGCGGACGCTCAGGTCGACCGCCGCGGCCTCGGGCCGGACGTTGCGCACCAGGAAGGTCACGGTCCGGCTGGACTGGAGGTTCACCACGTTGACGTTGCGCCACACGATGTTGTTGCTGTTGGCGGCGTTGGTCGGCAGCCGGTCGGTCTCCTCGAAGGTGATCGGATCCTGCGGGCTGGTGGCGCGGACGTAGAGGCAGAAGTGGCTCGATGGATCGGGCATCGGCGGCTCCCAGGGGAGGGGGCCGATCCGGCGCACGGAGTCGGGCCCGAGGTTTCCGACCGGGAAGCGTCCGAGGAAGCGGAAATCGTCCGGCCAGCTCAGCCCGGTCGACGCCTGGGCGATCCAGACGTCCACGCTGGCGGCGTGGACGGTCTCTTCCGGGCTGCGGTTGCGGACGTCGGCGTAGAGGTAGTTCTCCTGCCCGTACTCCGGGTTCTGGTGCCCGTTCATGCCGTCGTCGGTGGTGCGGTTCCACACGTCGGGGCTCCGCCAGTGGGGGGGCGACGAGGGCACGGAGCCGCCGTCCCCGGTGGTGTCCCGCATCCAGAGGTCGGCCGCCGGCTCGGCCGAGCAGGGGGAGCTCTGCGGCTCCAGGGCCTCGGCGACCAGCGCGTAGCTCTGCGGCGGCAGGTTCAGGGTGGAGGCCGAGACCCGGAGG
>JASFUJ010000612.1:0-3294 GCA_050050355.1 Acidobacteriota bacterium | reverse complement strand
GATCCCGGACGGTTCGCGCGGTACAGCCTGTGGCGAGATGACCAGGAGGTACGGCCCGGGATCGGCTGGCGCGAGCCCGATCAGGTCCGTCTCTACACTCCGGTCGTCACCGGGGACGCTACGATCGGCGGGGCGCGCGTGGAGCTGCGCCTGCGTCAGGACCGGGCCGCCGCCTTTCTCGACGGCAGGTTCTACCTGACGGACGGACGGGAGCTCGAGATCGAGCGGGTGGGAGGCGAGCTGGACGCAATCGCGCGCCCTGCCGCGGACGCCGAATGAGGCCGAGTAGACAGGGCAAAACCGGGATGCTATCCTAAGAAGACACTCTATGGCTCTTCAAGAAAACACACCACGAGAGCAGCACGACGACTGGTCGCTCGACGCCCTTCTCCGGAGGCTCCAGGGACGACTCGAACGGATCCTGTTTCGGTATCAAATTCCACCCGAAGATTCCGAGGACGTCTTCCAGGAAGCGGTGCTGACGCTGATCTACAAGCGGGAGAAGATCCGGGATCCCGAAGCCTGGCTGGTGGCGACGCTGCGCAACCGGTGCCTGATGTACTGGCGCAGCAGGCGCTCGCGCCTGTACGACTCCGTCGACACCAACATCCTCGAGCTCGTGGCCAAGCCGAGCGGCACCCCGCAGCTCAACGGGGAGCTGCGCGCCGACCTCGAGCGGGCGATCGCGGAGCTTCCGGACCGCTGCCGCTCCCTGCTGCGGCTCCGCTACGGCCTCGGCTACAAGCCCGCGGAGGTCGCCGAACGGATGGGCTACCAGGCATCGAGTATCCGCAAGATCACCAGCCGATGCCTGTCGGCCCTGACGAAGCAGCTCACCGAGACCGGGTTCTACAAGGAACCCGAGGAGACCTGAGGTCCTGTGCGGGGTCTGCTCCAGACGACGCTCGAACGGAGACAGCCCCGGTCCCGGCGGAGGGGTGCGGCCCGGCTCCGGGCTCCCGCCGTGGCGAACGTCGATCCGGATCTCCTAGCCCGTGGGTGACACCATGCAAGCGACCCAGCTCTCCCAAGCGGACAGACCCTTCGAGGTGCTCCTGCGGAGCTGCCGCGAGGAGATGGTTCGCATCCTCGGCCGGTACCGGATCCCCCAGGAAGACGCCGAAGACCTGCTCCAGGAGACGTTCGTCGCCCTGGTCTTCAAGTGGCAGAGCATCCGCAACCCCAAGGCGTGGCTGCTGTCCACCCTCCGCAACCGCTGCACCCTCTACTGGCGCAAGCGGCGTCAGGACCTCTTCGAAGCCGTCGACTCGGCCCTGCTCGACGCCCTCGCCAGCCCCCAGGCTCCGCCGCAGTCCCGCGCCGAGCTGCGCCACGACCTGAACATCGCCATCTCGCGCCTGCCGGAGCGCTACCAGGACCTGCTGCGCCTGCGCTACGGCCTCGGCTGCAAGAGCTCCGAGGTGGCGGAGCAGATGGGGGAGGGCTCCCAGGAGATCCGCAAGCTGACCACCGCGTGCCTGGTCGCCCTGACGCGTGAGCTCCGGCGCATGGGACTGACCCGCGAGCTCCTGCAGGACTGACGCCTCCAGCTCCTCCGCACCCCGGCCCCGCGCACGTCCGCCGCTCTCGTGCGGTGTCCCGTTGACCCGCCGGCATGTCGTTTTGACACTCTTCGACGGGGCATTCCATCGTCTCGTGAGACATCCCGTCGCCGCTTGTCGGTAGATTCCCCCTCGTGAGTGATGGTATTGTGTATTTACGTGAGCGTGCCGAAGACCCCCCCTGCCGACCCCCTCGACGCCGAGGCCATCGAACGGATCCTCCGTCGCCTGCGGCCCAAGCTCCTGAGGGTCCTGGCGCACCACGGCGTGCCCCCCGAGGACGCCGAGGACCTCCTCCAGCAGGCGCTCCTCGCCCTGATCTACAAGCAGCGCGCCATCCAGTCGCCCGAAGCCTGGTTGCTGGGCACCCTGCGCAACACCTGCCTGCGCTACTGGCGGCGCAGACGCCGGGAACGGGTCGAGCCCGTGGCCGACGACGACCTGGAGTGGCTCTCCGGGCCCTCTCCCCCCGGTCAGGAGCTCGGCGACCTCCGCCGGGACCTGGCGGCCGTGCTCGCCCGGTTGCCGACCCGGTGCCGCGACGTCCTGAAACTGCGCTACACCCTCGGGTTCCGCCCGCGGGAGGTGGCCGAGGTGACCGGGTACCGGGCCGACAACGTGCGCAAGATCACCAGCCGGTGCCTCCAGGCCCTGGAGAAGGAGCTCGAGCAATCGGACAAGGAGCGTCTGGCATCCGACTTGCAAACTCTGTAAGCCGCGAAGACTGACCACCGTCCGGAAAAATCTGGACAACGAGTGAAAAAGACCTGGACAAACCAGGCACTTCATGGTACGGTCTTCCACGAGTCAGAGAGACCAGGAGTCCAGCCCCCGATCCCACCATGAACTCATCCCACCCCATGTCCTACGCCGGCAGGGGAGTGCGCTCCTCCTGTCCGGAACCCGACCGTTTCATTCCTCTCTAGCGCAACGCTCCGGGTCTCTTCCGGAAACTCTTACATCCCGGTGCCCCGAGGAGAGCCGCTCACCCGGCTCCCTCGGGGCTGACCTGTTTCTGGGGGGCGCCACCGCACGGAGCTCTCGCGTCCGTTCGAGATGAGGCCCTCGCAGGCCGGCCTCAGGTGCGAATCCCCAGGAAGAGATAGAGCGCGGTCATCGAGAAGACCACGTTCGGGCTCCACACGGCGACGACCGGTGGCAGCGCCCCCGCCTCGCCGAGCGTGGTGAAGAAGGCGTAGATGGCCAGGAAGACCATGCCCAGCACGATCGAGAGCCCCACCCCGTAGAGCGCCCCCTGGCGCCCCAGCCGGAACGCGAACGGCAACGCCACCAGGGCCATCACCAGGCTGATGGCGGGGTAGGCGATCTTGCTCTGGAGCTGCACCTCGAGCTCCGGCACGAGCTGGCCGCTCCGCTTCACCTGGTCGATGTACTCCGCCAGCTCCACGTAGCCCATCTGCTCGGGGGGTCGGATCTCCGTCTCGAAGTACTCGGGCCCCTCGGGGAAGTGGACCAGCCTCTTTTCGGGGAAGCGCTCGAAGTGGATCGGCTCGCCGTTCTCGAACGAGCGGGACCATCCGTCCTCGAAGTACCATTCGCCGTCCCCCACGTAGGTGGCCCGCTGGGCGACGAGCCGGCCGGTGATCTGGTAGGTCGCGGGGTCCAGCTCGAAGACCTGGAGCCGCTGGAGGGACTGGTTCGCCGCGTCGTAGTGCAGGTAGTTGTAGATGTAGCGGTCCGGGCCGAACAGCCATTGACGGTCGGCCCGGCG
>JASFUJ010000611.1:0-3294 GCA_050050355.1 Acidobacteriota bacterium | reverse complement strand
ACGGGTGCGCAGGGTGAGATACGCGCGGGCCTCGCGCAGGAAACGCTCGCCCCGCTCCCAGAAGACCAGGGCCACGCTCCCCGTCAGGGGCGCGGAGAGGGCGACGGCCAGCCCGGCGTCGGCGCCCAGCCACCGTCCCGCGGCCAGCGCCTGAGCGCTCCACAGCACCGGATAGGCGAAGATGCCGCCGAAGAGCTTCCAGCTCGCGCGGGATTCGACCGCCAGGTCCGGGCGGTCCGCGAGCCGGCCGACGACCAGGTAGGGCAGGGCGTTGAGCAGGATCCCGACGGCGGCCAGCGGCAGGCCGAAGAGCAGCACGGCGAGGGTCCGCAGGGTCCAGCGCAGGACGCCCAGAAGCGGGTAGCGGGCGGCCACCTGGTCGTCGCGCAGGGCGAGGAAGCCCAGGATCCGGTCGTAGCGGTCCATGGCGCGGGCGACCCGGGCGGTCTCCTCCGGCGCCACCCGCTGCAGCTCCGCGAACCGGTGGACCAGCTCCCGGGCGATCCGGTGGGTCTCGGCCAGGGAGCGGTCGCCGGGAAGCTCCCGGGCGGGGCGGTCGTAGATCTCCACCGCCCGCTGGAAGAGCCGGGCCTCCCGCCAGGAGCCGTGCTCCAGGTGCACCGCCCGGAGCCCGCGGCGAATCGCCTCGGTGAGGCCCCGCACCCGCCGGGGGTCGAGGGGATCGCCCGCCGTCCCGGGAGCCACGTCGAGCGGATCGCCGATGGTCACCAGGGCGGCGGACCGGAACCGCTCCCGGGCGTCGAAGGTCAGGCCGACGGGGAGCACGGCGACCGTCGTTCCGGCCGAAGAGCCGCCACGGCCCGCGCGGGCCTCGGCCGCGGCGCCCAGGGCGATGCGGGCCGCGCCGGTCTTGAGCGGTCGGAGCGACGGCTCCGCGTGGCTCGTGCCCTCCGGGAAAAGGGCCACCGCCTCGCCCCGGAGCAGGGCCCGGTGGCACCGGGAGAAGGTCTCCACGTTCTTCGACGGGTCGATGCCCGGGTCGCTCGGCCGGTAGATCGGGATCACCCCGCCCAGGGCCAGGAACGGACGGAGCGGGATCATGTCCCACAGCGTGCTCTTGCCCAGGAAGCGGACCGGGCGGGGGAGCAGGCCGAACAGGAGCACCGGGTCGATCAGGCCGTTCGGATGGTTGGCCACCACCAGGAGTGGGCCCGTGCGCGGCACCTTCTCGACCCCCTCCAGCTCGATGCGGTGGAAGAAGACGCTCAGCAGCAGCCGGGCCAGGCCCGTGCTCAGCCGGTCAAGCAGGCGCCGCACGCCCTCCCCCGACGTCGCTGCCGGCGTCCCGGTCGCCCCGCCGCTCGCGCCGGTCCCATTCCTCCGCCGCCCGCCGTCCGGCCCCCTCGTCGACGAAGGCCATGCCCACCAGGCCGAGCACGAAGAAGCCGCCGGTGGCGAGGATCGCGACCCGCTGGGAGCCGGTGGCGCTCGACACCAGCCCGAACACCAGCGGGCCGGTGGCGTAGGCGCCCTTGCCGGCGAGCCCCCAGAACCCGAACAGCTCGCCGCTCTTTTCCACCGGCGCGAACAGCCCCACCATGGCCCGGGCCGCGGACTGGAGCGACCCGATGCCGAGGCCGGCGAGGGTCGCCACGCCCCAGAACTGGGCCGCCGTGTGGGTGAGGTACGCCGCGGCGCAGACCACGATCCAGCCGGCGAGGGTGATCTGGATCGTCCGCTTGACGCCGATCCGGTCCTGGACGAAGCCGAACCCGAGGGCGCCCACCGCCGCGGAGACGTTGAGCACCAGGAAGAGGGAGATCAGGTCCGAGCCGCTGAAGCCGATGGTCTGGACCGCGTAGATGCCGGCGAACGCGAACATGGTGGTGAGGCCCGCCTGGAACAGGAAGAAGACCACCAGGAAGCGGGCGAGCTGGCCGAAGTGCCGGATCTCGCGCACGGTCTCGACGACCCGGAGCAGGCCGTCGCCGGCGTGCTGGGCCCAGCTCCGGCCGGGGGTCGGCACGGCGCGCTCCCGGAGCAGCAGGAAGGTGGGCAGGCCGGCGAGCAGGAAGAAGGCGGCGTTGACCACCCAGACCAGCCGGAGGTTGCCCAGGTTCTCCGGCACGAAGTCGCCGGAGACCAGCGGCACGATGGCGGCCAGGGAGAGCAGCCCCCCGACGTAGCCGAGCCCCCACCCGAACCCGGAGATCCGGCCGATGGTCTTCGGGGTGGAGAGCTCCGGCAGGAACGACGAGGTGAAGTTCTCGCCCAGGGAGAAGGCCACGTTCGACGCCACGAACAGGGTCAGCGCCAGCACCACCCGCCCCGGCGTCGCGAACCAGAGGCCGGCGGTGCCGAGGACGCACAGCAGGTAGCTGGCGAACAGGAAGGCCTTCTTGCGCGCCGCGCCGTCGGCCATGGCGCCCACCACCACCGAGAGCAGCATGACCGCCGCGTTGCTCACCGTGATCGCCAGGCCCCACAGGGCGTCCCCCCTCGGGCCGGGGGCGACGAGGGTGGTGAAGTAGTTGCCGAACGCCACCGTCACCACGATCGTGGTGTAGCTCGAGTTGGCGAAATCGAACATCGCCCAGCCGAAGATCTCCCGGGGGCGGACGGGCGGCGCGGAGCGCGGCGTGGTCATGGAGGCTGGAGTCTCTCACACCCGGGGTGGCGGACCCCCTTGACAGGAGGGGTGTATGCGCCTTTAGCATGATGTGAATGGATTCCGACGAGCTCACCATGATCCACCATCTCAAGACCCTCCCCACGCCCCTCGCCGCCGCGCTCCTGGTGCTCCTCGCCGCGCTCACGACCGCCGCCGGGGCGGCCGGGGCCGAGCGTCAGACCCTGACCCCCGCCCAGGTGGCCTGCGACCGGGCACAGCTCGGCGCCCTGCTCGCCCGCATGCGCCTGACCGGGCCGGGCGGCGCGCCTCCATCCTCCCCCCAGATCCTGTTCGTGTCCTACGCCAACCGGTTCGGGTTCTACGACGGCATGGTGGTCGGCCGCAGCGTGTTCCGGCCCGCGGCCGAGCCGCCGGTCGTGCCGCGCCCCACGCCCGGCCCGGAGCACCAGCTCGGGTTCCACCTGAATCCGAGCGTCCGGGAGCTGCTGCTCAACCCGGAGCGCGCGCCCCTGGAGCAGGTGAGCCTGACCCGGGAGGCCAGCACCTCGAACCTGGTCGAGCCCGGCGGGCCGTTCGAGGTGATCCTGGAAGTGAACCCGACGCTCGGCGGCCTCGGGTCGGGCGACCTGGTGATCGACAACCTCTCCGCGCCGCGGGCGGACGGGACCGGCGTCCGTCCCGCCGACACCAAGCCCGGCCGG
>JASFUJ010000610.1:0-3295 GCA_050050355.1 Acidobacteriota bacterium | reverse complement strand
GCCACCGAGAACGTGACGAGACCCTCCTCGTTCAGACCCAGGTCGACGCGGCTCACGTTCACCAGGCTCTTGATGAAGAAGCCCGCGGCGATCAGCAGCGCCATCGAGAGCGCGATCTGGGCCGTCACCAGGGACGCCCGGAAGCGGGCCGCCGCGCGGGCTCCCGATCGCTGGCCTCCGCCCCCCTTGAGCGCGGTGACCAGGTTGGGCCGGGTGGCGTGGAGCGCGGGGTACAGACCGAACAACAGCCCCGTGCCCAGCGAGAGCACCGCCGCGAAGACCACCATCTCCGGGCTGAGCTCGAGCCGCACCGTGGCGACCGCCTCCGCCGGCAGGATCGCACCGATGAACGCCAGGGTCCAGCGGGCGACCAGCAGGCTGGCGGCTCCCCCCATGGCGGCCAGCACGGCCGACTCGGTCAGGAGCTGCCGCAGGAGCTGCCCCCGCCCCGCCCCCAGGGAGTTGCGCACCGCCATCTCCTGGGTGCGGCTCGCCCCGCGGGCCAGCAGCAGGTTCGCGATGTTGGCGCAGGCGATGAGCAGGACGACGCCGGTGATCGAGAACAGCAGGGCCAGCGGCGTCCCGGCCTCGCGGTGGAGGCCGCTCTGTCCGCGCCATCCCTCCTCGAGGGCGATCTCCTTGGCCCGGAACCGCTCCAGGGTCTGCTCGCTCATGCCCTCCTGGAGGGGCGCCTCGACCTCGTTGATGATGGTCCTGTAGACGCCGTTGATCCCCGCCTCCGCCTGGTCCATGGAGACACCGGGGGCGAGGCGGGCGAAGACGTAGGCCCAGTACGTGCGCCGGTCCTCGAAGTCCTCCTCGGCAAAGAAGGACTCGACCGCGGAGCGCATCGACAGCGGCACGAAGACGTCCGGCCTGGCGCCCAGCGTGGTCCCCTCGAAGCCCTCGGGCGTCACGCCCAGGACCGTCAGCGTCACGCCGTTGACCACGAGGGTGTCTCCCACGACGTCCGGCTCGGCGCCCAGCTCTCGGGTCCAGAACGCATGGCTCAGGACCACGACCGCGTGCTGCCCGACGACCCGGTCGTCGGACGGCGCGATCAACCGGCCCAGGGCCGGATGCACCCCGAGCACCGGAAAGTACGATCCGGAGACCAGCATCCCCGTGCCGCTCAGGGTGCGGTCGCCGGTGGCGAGATTGGCGCCGAAGACGCGGTGGGCCGCCACGCCGCTGAAGCCGCTTTCGGCCGCTTCGAGGTCGCGGAACATGGCGTAGCTGAAGACCGCGTCGCAATCACCGGCCTGGTTGCACGACTGGGAACCGGGCTTCGGTCCCGGGGCCGACAGGTTGACCAGTCGCTCCGGCTCCTGCACCGGGAGCGCGGACAGGAGCATCTGGTCGAAGAGCGAGAAGATCGCCGCGTTCGCGCCGATCCCCAGGGCCAGAGAGAAGACGGCGACCGCGGTGATGAACGGGGTCTTGGCGAGGGTCCGGAACGCGAGCTTGATGTGGGCCATGCCCTCACTATACGCGGCGCCGGCCACCGAGGTTCCAGACGGCGGCCGAACGGCCGGTTCGCGAATCCCGGAACACGAAAGGAAGTCGGCCGGTAAATTCGATAATCTCCGGATTGTGACATCTAAACCTGCTACTATAGACGGGTCCGGTCCAGTCTCCGCGGCCTGGCCGGGCTCGTTCAGAACAGCGAGGCCCATCATGGCGAAAGACGTTGCAAGTGAGCAGGACCTCTCGGACTACCGGCTGTCCCAGGAGCTCGCCATCGAAGACGAGGAGCTCGGCCTCCTCCGCTGCACGACCTGCGGTCTGGCGTGGACGGCGCGGTTGTTCGAGGAGGGGGGAGAGCCCGAGGCGAAGGCCAAGCCGAGGCTTTCGTGTCCGCGGTGCTCGAACGACCGCCGACATGCTCCGCTGGTTCCGATGGGGGGAATCGAGCGGCGCCCCTTGGTCCGTGGCGGCACCGTGCGGATGACCTACTACTACAACCCCGAGACCATGGAGCACCTCGGCCTCGAGGAGAAGGAACGCACGGAGGGCTCCGCGCGCCGCGAGCGCCGGCGCCACGCCCTGCGCAAGGCGATCGTCCGGGCTCTCGGGTCGAAGTGACGGCGCCGTCGCGGCGCCGGATCGCCGATCGTCACGCGTTCGCCACACTCCCGTAACACGGCGTCCTTCGAACACCGTCATCTTGGGGTTCGAGACGGCGGCCGAGGGCTTGATGCATCCCACGGGAGGAGGTGGTATGGTGTCGGTTTTCGAGGAGACCACCATGGAACGACACTTCGACCAGGAGCTCGACCGCGTCCGCCAGAAGTTGCTGGAGATGGGCGGGCGGGTCGAGGAGATGATCGGCAAGGCGAACGACGCGCTGACCGAGCGGCTGCCCGGGCTGTGCACGGAGGTCCTCGAGGAGGACGTTCGCGTCGACCGCATGGAGCTGGAGATCGACGAATCCTGCTACTCGATCATGGTCCGGTTCCAGCCCACGGCCGGTGATCTGCGCTTCCTGATCGCGGTGATGAAGATCGTCACCGACCTCGAGCGGATGGGAGACTCCACGGTCAACATCTGCCAGTCGGTCGAGAAGCTCTCCGACGAAGCACCGCTGAAGCCGTACATCGATCTGCCCCGCATGTCGAAGCTGGTGACCAGCATGACCCGCAGGGCGCTCGACGCCTTCGTCAAGAAGGACTCCGCCGCGGCCGTCGAGGTCACCAAGGCGGACGACGAGGTCGACGCCCTCTACCGCCAGCTCTTCCGGGAGCTCCTGACCTTCATGATCGAGGAGCCGAAGACCGTCACGCGCGCCCTCCACCTGCTGCTCATCGCGCGCAACCTGGAGCGGATCGCGGATCACGCCACCAACATCGCCGAGGACGTGATCTATTACGTCGAAGGCCGCGACGTGCGCCATCCGGAGCACCGGGAGGCCGGGGCCTCGGGGTGAGCTCCCGCGCCACCGGCTGACGCCGGGCCCATCCGGTCGGAAGCCGGCCGAATCGGTGCGGGGGATGGGCGGTCTGTCACATCGCCGTCACATCCTCTCCGGATCGCTGTCACACGCCGCCCCCAGACTGGCGCCGGCGCTGCGCCCCGCCGAGCGACCACGGCGACCACCCCATGGCGACCACTCCGCTCCAACCCTCCAGCGATCGCGAAGCACGCGAGCCGACCGGGTCCCGGCCGCAACCGGATCGGGCGCCGCCTCCGCACGCCCGATCGAAGCTCTTCCAGAGCCGCACCGCCCCGCGGCGGTTGATCGCCGACCGGGTCGCCGGGTGGCTGGTGACCGGCGGCGGCCTCGCGATCATCGCCA
>JASFUJ010000609.1:0-3296 GCA_050050355.1 Acidobacteriota bacterium | reverse complement strand
CGCCTTGGCGAGGCCCTTCAGGTCGCTCGCATCGGCGTCCCGCGCCCGCTCCACGAACACCGCCAGCTCCTCCGAGTCGGAAGGTAGCTCAGGGTCCGGATCCAGGTCGGGCGTCCAGCTCGCCGCCACCGCGCAGCCGGCCCGCGCTCCGGGCGCCCGGGCGGCGGCGGCCTCGATCTCCTCGGGGGCCACGTTGCGCCCGCGCACGATCACCACGTCCTTGGCCCGTCCGGTCAGGTAGAGCTCGCCCTCCCAGACGAACCCCAGGTCCCCGGTATCCAGCCAGCCGTCCACCAGGGCGCGGCGGGTCGCCTCCGGCCGGCCCAGATACCCGGTCATGAGCGACGGCCCGCGCACCCAGACCCGGCCGACCCGGCCGTCCGGCAGCGGCCGGGCGCTCGCGGCGGCGCCGTCGGCGGACGGCTCGCGCACCTGGACGGCGAAGTCGGGCAGCGGTGTTCCCACGGAGACCAGCTCCCGGGCGACCGGCGGGGACCCGCCGTCGCGGTCGGTGGCCGGGTCCGGAGCGGGACCGGCCGGGCGGACGGCTGCCCCCGGCTCCAGCGACTCGCGCTCGAACCGACGGCTGACGAACGGCTGCTCCAGGGACGAGAAGGTCACCGCCAGCGCCGCTTCGGACAGCCCGTAGACCGGGGTCAGGGCTTCCGGGCGGAAGCCGTAGCGGCCGAAGCGCTCGGTGAACGCCCGGAGCGTGCCGGCCGAGACCGCCTCGGCGCCGTTCAGGGCGACCCGCCAGGAGGAGAGGTCCACGCCCTCCAGGTCCCGGTCGCGGATCTTGGAGACGCACAGGCCGTAGGCGAAGTTGGGCGCCGGCGAGATGGTCGCCCGGTAGCGGGAGATCGCCCGCAGCCAGACCGCCGGGCGGGCGACGAAGACCTCCGGACCGATGAGGGTCAGGTCCGCGATCCGCTCGAGCGCCGGGAAGACGCAGCCGATGAGGCCCATGTCGTGGTAGAGCGGCAGCCAGGAGACGCCGCTGTGGATGGTGGTCTCCCTATCTGGCCAGAACCCGTTCAGCAGCCGCACCTGGGCGAGGATCGCCCGGTGGGAGAGGGCCACCGGCTTCGGATCGACCGTGGTGCCGGAGGAGAACTGGACCATGGCCAGGTCGTCCCCCCCGGGCCGACCCGGCCGACGGCTCCGGTCGAGCGGCCCGGGGCTCGCCTCCGGCAGCTCGTCCAGCACCGGGCAGCCGAGCTCCGGCTGCGCCCGTTCCACCATCGGCCCGAGCAGCCGGCGCACCCGCCGATCGGCGAGCACCACCCGCGCGCCGGCCGCCTCGACCATCCGGGCGGTCCGCCGGTGATACTCGTCCAGCCGCCCCAGCCGCACCGGCGGGTAGAGCGGCACCGGCGCCGCTCCGGCCAGGAGCGCGCCGAACAGGGCGTCGAACAGCTCCTCGCCGGTCGGGTGGATCAGGGCCACGCGGTCCCCGGGCTCGATCCCCAGAGCCGCGAGCCGGCCGGCGGTGCGGATCGCCCGCTCGTGAACCTCCCGCCAGGGGAGGAACCGGGCGCGCTCCCGGCGGTCGAGCAGCCGGAGGCCGGTCCGGTCCGGACGGCCGGACGAGCCGGCGCCGCCCGGCCCGTCCAGGCGATCCAGCAGGTCGACCAGCGTCTCCGCGCGGTCGGTCGGGGCCGGGGGGCTCTTCGTGGTCGCTCGTTCGTCGGGCATCGTCGGGACGTCCTCGGGCCGGGTCACGCCGCGGGCAGCTTCCGCCGCACCGCATCCACCAGGTCGCCGACCGTGGCGATCGCCTCCTCGTCCTGTTCGTCCAGGCAGATCCGGAAACGGTTCTCCACCTCCACCGCCAGGGTGAGCAGCCGGATCGAATCGAGCTCCAGATCCTCCACCAGGCGCATCGACGGCTCCAGCCGCCCGGAGAACCCCACGTGCTCCCGGGCCACCTCCTCCACCGCCTGCAGCACTTGCTCTCGGGTCATCGACTCTCCCCCTTCCCCCCATGCCGTTCCAGCGCGGCCTCCTCGGTGCGGATCCGCACCGCCAGCAGCGCCCCGTTGGCGAGCGAGAACGCCCCCGCCGTCAGATACGCCGTGTGCACCATGGGGAGCGCCGCGATCTCCAGCGCCACCGCCACGTAGTTCGGATGCGCGAAGAACCGGTACGGCCCCGACGCCACCAGCGGCGCCCCCGGCACCACGATCACCCGCGTCGTCCACGCCCCGCCCAGCGAGCGGACCACCCACCACCGCAGCCCCGACGCCGCCGCGAGCACGACCAACATGACGAAGCCCAGCCACGGCACGAACGGCCGCGGCAGGAGCCAGACCTCCGCCACGCACGACAGGAGGAACAGCGTGTGCAGCCCCACCATCACCGGGTAGTGCCCCGCCCCGGCCTCCACTCCCCCCGCGGCCCGCTTCCGCCGTTCGTTCCGCCGGGCCACCCGCAGCTCCACCAGCCGCTGCACGGCAACCAGCGCGACCAGGCCGGTGAACAGGATGCGGGTGTCGAGGCCGAAGAGGTAGACCACAGCGCCTATAGTAGTGGCTACCACTTCACTTCCGGCGAGCTGCCGCGCAACGGATCGACGACAAGGACTATTCGGAGCTCGAATGACTGACGGCAGGAGGGGAGTCCGAAACCCTCGAGCTCAAGAAAACCACCGCGCAGCTCGGGCGCGCCGCAGAGTCCTTGTGCGCTCTACTGAACTCTTCGGGCGGTTCCGTGCTCATCGGTGTCCGGTCCGATGGACAGATCACTGGGCAACTCGTCTCCGAATCGACTCTCCGGGATCTGGGGAACACACTGGCCAAGTTCGAGCCCCCAGCCCCTGTCGAGGTCGAGCGCGTTCGAATTCCGGACCGCGACGAGGAAGTCCTGGCCCTGAAGGCGTCTGTTCGATCCGACCTCGTGCCATTCACCTACGATGGACGACCCTACCGTCGACTCGGTAGCTCCACCGAGCGGATGCCTCAGGACCAATACCAACGCCTGTTGCTGAACCGCGCCCACAGTCAGCAGCGTTGGGAGAACCGACCCACGGATGCAGTTTCTGTCGAGCAGCTCGACTCGGAGGAAATTCTCCGGACCGTGAGAGTCGGCTTGGATGCGGGCCGCCTCCCGGAGTCGACAGGGGAGTCCCCCGCGAAGATCCTGGACCGGCTGCAGCTTCGAGCCGAGGGGCATCTTCTGAACGCCGCCGTCGCCTTGTTCGGAGAGTTCGACCGACAGGAGGGCCTCGCCGCCCAGTACCCTCAATGCCTTCTTCAGATGGCGCGCTTCAAGGGTAACGACAAGACGGAGTTCCTGGA
>JASFUJ010000608.1:0-3305 GCA_050050355.1 Acidobacteriota bacterium | reverse complement strand
CAGACCGCCTCGGAGCGTCCGCGCTCCGGGGTAAGGGTGAAAGGGTGCGGTAAGAGCGCACCGCGGAGCCGGCGACGGCTTCGGCACGGTAAACCCCATGCGGAGCAAGACCGAATAGGGGAGCGGTAATGCGGGCCGCCCGTCCCGCTCTGCGGCGCTTCGGCGCCGCGATCGACTCCCGGGTAGGTCGCTCGAGGCCGGCGGCAACGCCGGTCCCAGATGAATGACCACCGCCCCGGTCCGCGCGAGCGGCCCGGGGGCACAGAACCCGGCTTACAGGGGCTCTCCGGTTCCGCTGATCCTCATCGACCACCGATCGACTCCCCGGTCTTCCCCCATGCCCTCCCTCCCCCCGCCCGTCCGACCCGGCGACCGCATCGGGGTCGCCGCGCTCTCCGGGCCGGTGGATCCGGGGCGCCTCCGGAGCGGGCTCGCGGCGCTCGAACGGCTCGGGTTCGAGCCGGTTCCGGCCGCCAACCTCGGGTCGCGCCACGGTCTGTTCGCCGGGGAGGATGCGGAGCGGCTGGACGCCTTCCACGCCCTCGCCGCGGACCCGACGGTCCGGGCGGTCCTCTTCGCCCGGGGGGGCCACGGCGTGACGCGGCTGCTCCCGCGGCTCGACTGGGACCTCCTGGCCGCCCACCCGCGGGCCTACGTCGGCTACTCCGACCTGACGCCGTTCCTGCTGACGGTGGTGGAGCGCCTGGACCTGGTGGCCTTCCACGGGCCGATGGTCGCGGCCGATCTCGCGCGCGGTCTCTCGGGCGAGGAGGAGGCGAGCCTCCTGGGCGCTCTGGCCGGCCGCTGGCCGGAGCGGATCCGGTTGGCGGGCTGGGTGCGGGAAGGCAGCGCCGAGGGCCGCCTGATGGGCGGGTGCCTGAGCCTCCTCACCGCCACCCTGGGCACGCCCTGGGCGCCCCCGCTCGACGGAGCGCTCCTGTTCTGGGAGGACCTGGGAGAGCCCCTGTACCGGCTCGACCGCATGTTGACCCACCTCCACCTCTCCGATACGCTGACCCGCATTCGAGGAATGGTGGTGGGGCACTGCACACCCACGGACTGCCCGCCGGCGGACGCCGATGGACCGGATGCTCCCCGCCTCGGAGACCTGCTCCGGGAGGTGGCCGGCCGCTTCTCCGGGCCGGTGGCCACGGGCCTTCCCGCCGGTCACGAGGTCCCCAACCTGACCCTTCCTCTCGGCGTGCCGGCGCGCCTCGATTCCGCGGCCGGCGGCCTGCTCCTCGAGCGCCCGGCGGCCCGTCCGGGAACCTGAGGAGCTCTCGAGGATCTCGTGAGGATCTGGCGATGAACGACACCGTCTTCAAGGCCACCGGCGGCGATTCACCGAAACGCTTCAAGGCGGTCGCTCGGTCGGCCGGAGAGTGGGTCTTCCAGGAGGACAGCCTGGGCACGGAGATGTACATCGTCCAGGAGGGGCAGGTCGAGATCCTGAAGCGGGTGGGCGACGAGGAGGAAGATCTGCGCCAGCTCTCGGTGCTCGAGCGGGGGGATTTCTTCGGCGAGATGGCCCTGCTGGAGCACCTGCCGCGCGCCGCCGGCGCCCGGGCGCTGACCGACGTCAAGCTGCTCGAGATCAACGGCTCCACGTTCATCAAGATGCTCCGGGACAACCCGGAGATCGCCGTGCGGATGATGCGCAAGCTGTCGCGCCGCCTGCGCGAGACCGACGGTCTGCTGCGGGAGCTGGGAGCGGAGCGGCTGCCGGCGGGGCCTCCGGCTCCGGGGGCCGACGAGACGAGCATCGCCTCCACCACCGAGAGGCTGGTGCACGCGAAGTCGGGCATGGAGCTCCCCCTGTCCCGGGGCGCCGAGACGACCATCGGCCGCAAGGACGCGGTCACCGGCATCTATCCGGACGTGGACCTGTCCCCCCTCGACAACCAACGCTCCATCAGCCGGCGCCACGCGAAGATCTTCCGGCGCTCCGGGAAGTACTTCCTGTCCGAGGAGATCGGGACCATGAACGGTACCTTCGTCAACGACGAGCGGCTGGAGACCGGCGTGCCCACCGAGATCCACGCCGGCGACCGGCTGCGGTTCGGCGTGATCGACCTGGACCTGGTGGCCGACCCCGGCGACTGACCGGTCCGGCGGTTGGATCCTTCCACCCCCCTCCGGAGCCTCCCGGGAATCGGCCCCGTCCGCTCCCGCCGCCTGGCCGAGGCCGGGTACGAGACCGTCGGCGACCTGCTCGCCCACCTGCCGGCCCGCTACGAGGACCGCACCACCGTGCTCCCGGTGGCCGGGGCCCTGGAGCGGTTGCGGACGGAGGAGGAACCGCTGGCGGTGACCGTCCGGGGGCGTCTCGAGGCCGTCCGCCGGATCCGTCTCCGCAGGCGCGGGCTCTCCATGGTGCGCGCCCGCCTGGCGGACGCGTCGGGCTCCCTCGACGTCCTCTGGTTCAATCGCCCCTACCTGGCGTCCTCGATCGACCCGGAGACCGAGTACCTGCTCCACGGACGGCTGCGTCCCCGCCGGGGGAGGTCCCGCTCCCGGGCGGCGGCCGGCCCGGCCCCGAGCGGCCCTCCGGAGCTGGTGAACCCGAGCTGCGAGGAGGCGGAGCGGGCCCTCCAGGGCGGTCGGATCGTCCCGGTCTATCCGGCCCTCGGCCCCCTCGGTCCGGCCACCGTGCGGCGCCTGCTGGCGCGGGCGCTCGAGGGCGCCGACTTCGACGCCTTCCCTGAGCCGCTCCCGGCCGACCTGCTGGAGCGCCGGGGCCTGCCGCCGCTCGGGCCGTCGCTGCGCCGGCTCCACCTGCCGGACGCCGGGGACGAGGGGTCCCGGGACGCGGACGCGGAGCGCCTGAACCGGCGGCGGAGCCCGGCCCATCGGCGGCTGATCTACGGTGAGCTTCTGGAGCAGCAGCTCGCCCTGGCCGAGCTCCGGCGCCGGCGGGCGGCACGCTCCAAGCGCCACCGCTACGACGACCCGCGGGGCACCGCCCGGGCGCGGGCGGCGGCCCGGGAGATCCTGCCCTTCCGGCTCACCGGGGACCAGCGGCGCGCCCTGGAGGAGATCGCCGCCGACCTCCGGCGCCCGGAGCCCATGGCCCGGCTGCTCCAGGGGGACGTGGGCAGCGGCAAGACGATCGTCGCCGTCCTGGCGCTGGTGCTGGCCCTGGAGAACGGCCTGCAGGGGGCGTTCATGGCGCCCACCGAGCTGCTCGCGGAGCAGCATCACCGGCGGTTGACCCGGCTGCTGGGGGAGCGCTACCGGATCGGCCTGGTCACCGGGTCGGTCCCGGGATCGGGAAGGGGGTCGGGCTCGGGGGGCGAGGCGGTGCG
>JASFUJ010000607.1:0-3305 GCA_050050355.1 Acidobacteriota bacterium | reverse complement strand
CCCAGCCGGGACTCCCGGGGCATGTCCTTGGCGTGGAGCCCGAGGGAGGAGAGCTTGTCCCGGATGTCCTTCTCGTCCGTGTCGAAGCGCTCCGCCAGGTCCGCCAGCGTCTTGGTGGAGCCGTAGCGCTTCAGGTACGAGGTCTCCTTGTCCTTCCAGTCCTTGGCCATGATCTAGCGCTTTCTCAGTTCGACGAGGATTTGCTTGGCCACGGACTTCAACGTGTCGAAGACGCCCATCCCGGTGGTGGCGACCGCTTCGAAGGTGGGTTCGCGCTTGAAGTTGAGGGTACGGTACATCTCCTCCACCGCCACGATGTTGGGCAGGTCGCGCTTGTTGAACTGGAGCGCGTACGGGATCGTCTTCAGGTCGAAGCCGTGCTCCTCGAGGTTCTCTTCCAGGTTGCGAATCGATTCGATGTTGGCCTCCATCCGCTCTTCCTGGCTGTCGGCCACGAAGACCACGCCGTCGACGCCCTTGAGGATCAGCTTCCGGCTGGCGTCGTAGAACACCTGGCCGGGCACGGTGTACAGGTGGAAGCGGGTCGTGAAGCCGCGGATGCTGCCCAGGTCGAGCGGAAGGAAGTCGAAGAACAGGGTGCGGTCGGCCTCCGTGGCCAGAGAGATCATCTTCCCCTTCGCCTCGGGAGCCGTCTTGTTGTAGATGAACTGCAGGTTGGTCGTCTTGCCCCCGAGACCGGGACCGTAGTAGACGATCTTGCAGTTGATCTCCTTGCTTGCGTAGTTGATGAACGTCATCGTGCTCCCTCAGGCTCACCGACGAGCCGGCTCTCGGCGCCCTCGTCCCCGGCAGGTGTCCGGAGCCCGCGATCCGGGCGGGTCGGTGCACATCGTCCGGACCGGCTCACTCGCTGAACAGAGCGTCGATATCGTCGTCGGTGATCTCGGAGAACGGGCTCGAGCTCGAGGTCGTGCCGGTGGCCTGCCCCTTCTGCACCATCGACTCGAAGATCTTCTCCAGATCGGCGTTCGCCCGCTTGACCCGGAGACGGACCAGCCCGAGCGAAGAGCGCTCGTCGAAGATGACCACCAGGATCGCCCGCTTGGCCACGATCGAGATGTGGATGTGATCCTGCTGCCCCTCGTGGAACAGCACCGAGAACTCGCGCTCGCCGATCAGCTTGGCCAGCCCGTCGGTGGCGGCGACGTTACCCGCGGTGAGTGAAGCCAGCGAGGTGGTGTCGAACTGATCGACCTCGCCGACCGCGGCGATCTGCTGACCGTTCTTGTCGATGAGGAACACCGCCCTGGCGTTGGCCTCTTGCCGCAAGCGGCGCAGGGCCTCCTCCAGGTTGCGAAACTCCTCTTCGTAGAGCACGAAGTCAGCAGAAGTAGCCATGATGGTCCTTTCCCAAGCCGCGAGACGATAGCACAGCCGCCCAAGGCGGTCAAAACGCTGAAGTTACGATGCCTGTGCGGATCCCGGGCGAGCCGAGGCGTACGCCGGTCGGCCCCTTCGAGCCGGCCGTACGCGCTCGCCCGAAGGTCGCTCGTAGACCCTTTACCCTAGCAGACTCGAACCGGATCGCGAGGAGGGACGGTCAATTGAACAGCCGCCACCCCTTCAGGATGTCGCCCTCGTTCAGCACCACCTGCTGGCCGGAGAGCCGGTGCTCGAGAGGGACCGGCCGGCAGCCGCCGCCCCCCTGGTTGACCTCCTCCAGACGGATGGCGGTGTCGCACTTGTTGTCGACCACCCAGTCGCCCTCGTGCCGGAAGCCCCGGCCGACGGCGGCGTGGGTCTCGCCCGCGTCGAAGGCGACCTGGATCTCGCCGTGGCGATCGCGCCCGACGAAGAACTTGACCTCCTGGTTTCCCCGATTGATGAACCGGTAGAACCGGACCTTCCCCTGCCCGAGGTCGCTCACGTCGATCCGCACGACTCCCTGTTCATCCGGGCTCACCCGCTCGTGCTGGCTCATGCCGAATCCGCCGGCGAGGAAGAAGATGCCGACGACGAAGACGGGAACGAGAAGGATCCCGTGGATCGGTTTGAATCGCTTCATGGTCTGTGCCTCTCGATCGTCCCTCTTGGCCCTGCTGGTGGTCTTGATCGCGCTGGTTTCGTGAACCGGCGGCGGCAGCCGCGGTATTCCTCGCCCGAGGCTACAATCCTCCACCATGACGACTCCACTCCTGCCGTCCCCTTCGGACCGTCTGCGAATTCCCGGCGTGGCCCTCGGGCACGGCTCCGACACCGAGGCCAAGACCGGGGTGACGGTCATCCTCTGCCCCGGGGGTGCAGCGGCCGCCGCGGAGGTGCGCGGCTCGGCCACCGGCACCCGCCAGTTCGACTCCCTGGTCAACCCCCGCCACATCGCCACGCGGGTCCACGCGGTGGTGCTCGCCGGCGGCAGCGGGTTCGGCCTGGCCGCCGCCGACCGGGTGGTCGAGCACCTGGCCGCCGAGGGTCACGGCTTCGACACCGGCTTCGGCGTGGTGCCCCTGGTACCGACGGCGATCCTGTTCGACCTGGCGTTCGGCGCGCCGGTTCCCCCGGGGGGCGCCGTGGTGGACCGGGCGCTGGAGATGGCCCGCTCGGCGCTGGATCCCCGTTCGGGTGCCGGATCGGAGAGAGGCTCCGGCGGGGGCTCCGGGCTGGAGGTCGGCCAGCGGATCCCGATGGGCAGCGTCGGCGCCGGAACCGGGGCGACGGTCGGCAAGGCCCTCGGGCCGGCGAGCGGGATGAAGGGCGGATTCGGGTTCGCGTCCCTGACGGTGGAGGACGGGCCGACGGTGGCCGCGGCGGTGGCGGTGAACGCCTTCGGCGACGTGCGCGAGCCGGAGAGCGGGCGCCTGATCGCCGGGTGCCGGACGGAGCCCGGGTCCCGGGAGCTGGCCTCGGCCGAGCGGGTGCTCGCGTCGCTGCCGGCGGGGTTCGATCACACCTGGGAAGGGAACACGACCCTGGCGGTGGTGATGACCGACGCACACCTGAGCCGGCCGGCGGCGTCCAAGGTGTGTCAGATGGCGTTCGGAGGGTTCTACCGCTCGCTGGTGCCGGCGATCTCGCTGTACGACGGGGACCTGGTGGTCACGCTGTCGCTGGGGCGGCGGGATGCGCACCCGAACCAGGTGGGGGTGCTGGCGGAGCGGGCGGTGGAGGGGGCGATCGTGCGGGCGGTGACGGAGGCGGACGGGTTCGGGGTGGTGCCGGCGGCGCGGGATCTGGGGCGGGATCCGGGGTAGGCGGGGTCGCGTGGGGTGGGGGGCGGGCAGGGGGGTGGGTCGGGGGCTCCCGGCCTCCGGCACGGCTCCGCCCTGGTGGACTCCCGCCGGGTGGCT
>JASFUJ010000606.1:0-3307 GCA_050050355.1 Acidobacteriota bacterium | reverse complement strand
GGGGTGTTGACCCCGAGCATCGGCACCCCGTGGTCCCGGGCGAAGCGGAAGACGTCCCGGTAGTAGCCCCAGTGGAGCCCCCAGTGCTCGTACCAGCCGCCGATCTCGAGGAAGCCCCGTTCGGTCAGCAGGCCGTCCACCCAGCGGTCGAGGCCCTCCTGGGCGGTGTAGGGGAACATCTCGAGGCCGATCAGGAGCGGCCGGCCTGTCGCCTCCAGCTCCTGGAGCAGACGGAGCTGGGCCCGGTGCATCTCCATGGAGGTGTGGTGCTCGCCGAAGAAGACCAGCCGGGTGCCGGCCAGCCGCCCGGCGACGCCGGCGGGGGTCAGGACGTCGCCGCTCCCGGTGTCCACCACGCCGTCCACCACCAGGTCGACGGTCCGGTCCCGGCGGTCCGGGGCGCCGATGGCCAGGTGGAGCAGGTCCGGGGCGTCCGGGGTGTCGGCGGCCGCTTCAGCGGGTTCTTCGACGGCCCGTGCGGGCGGGGCGTTCAGCGCCGGCAGGAGCAGGGCGGCGAGGGCGACGGCGGCGGCGAGGGATCGATCGAGGGCGCTCATGCTGCCGACTCTACCCGGTTGCGATACCCTATGCGGCGCCATGAACAGACACCACGCACTTACCGTTTCCAGTCTTCTCCTTCTCCTGGCCGCCGGAGCGGCCCTGGTCCTGCTGGGCTTGGGTCCGGCCCCCGCGTTCGCCCAGGAGGAGTCCATGGAACCCATGGCGGGCGCTCCGGCCCCGCCCGAACATCTGACGCCCCCGGCCGACGCCCAGACCACCGGTTCCGGCCTGGCCTACAAGGTGCTCGCCGAGGGCACCGGCACCGTGCACCCGGACGGCAACGACCTGGTGGTCGCCCACTACACGGGTTGGACCTCCGACGGCTCGGTGTTCGATTCCTCGGTGGTCCGGGACAAGCCGGTGCTGCTGCCGCTCGAGGCCCTGATCGACGGCTGGACCGAGGGGCTCATGCTCATGAGCGAGGGCTCCAAGTGGCGCCTGTGGATCCCGGGCGAGCTGGCCTACGCGGGCATCGAGGGCCGGCCGCAGGGCATGCTCATCTTCGACGTCGAGCTGCTCGAGGTGCGACAGATCCCGCCGGTCCCGGACGACGTGGCGGCGCCGCCCGCGGACGCCGAGGTCGCCGACTCCGGGCTCGCCTGGAAGGTGCTCGAGCAGGGCTCCGGCAGCCTGAAGCCCGGTCCGCGGTCCACGGTCGAGGTGGAGTACATCGGCTGGACCACGGACGGCAAGTGGTTCGATTCGACCTACTCCCGGGGCGACACGGCCGAGTTCTCCCTCGACGGCGTGATCGACGGCTGGCAGGAGGGGGTGCAGATGATGGTCGAGGGCGAGAAGCGCCGGTTCTGGATCCCGCAGAAGCTCGCCTACGGCGGCCAGGAGGGCAAGCCGAAGGGCATGCTGGTGTTCGACATCAAGCTGCTGGAGATCGAGCCGAGCGAGACCCCGTAGCGAGCCGGTGCCGGGCCGCCTCGCCGGCGGCCCGGCGGTTTGCCCACCTCCTTCCGACCGTTCCCCGCTGTAAGGTTCCCCGCCCCGGCCGGCACAGGTCCGGCCGCTACACGGAGGTGGGCTGATCGGGGCGCGGCGACGGCCGGCTTCAGCCGGCCGAGCGGCCCTGCAGGCCCCACCATCAGATCGAAGGGCCCTCCCCGCGGCCCTCCCCGCGGCCCTTCACCCCCCTCCCCACCCCATCCCTGACAGCTTCTTCAGAATTTCGGGGCTCTTTGTCCCCTTTTGTTCTGCGCTGCGCACGTAGGAAGAGAAGGACCCACCCAGGTCCCCGCGCCCGGGCGCCCCTGCCCGGCACGACAGCCAGTCGAGTGATGAGCATGACGTTCACCTCACACAAGAGCACTTCGCCTTCGGCCCTCCGATCCGGAGGCCCGCGCGGCCGCGCCGCGCAGATCCTCTGTACGAGCTGAAACCCAGATGAATTGTCCGCTCCTCTCCGTTCTCGAACGGGGAGGCGGCAGCACCTTTCGGCCTACCCATCGGGGTGGTGGGCCGCCCGTTCCCCTGCGCTGGGACTCTGGCCGCCGGGGACCAGGAGGGGAGACCCATGGATGAGCACGGGGCGTGGATGGATCCTGATTTTTCGGACCTGGTGGAGCTGCTGCGGCGGCGGGCGGAGGAGCGGCCGGACGCCGTCGGGTACCGCTTCCTGAACGATCCGGACGCGGGGGAGGGCGAGCCGCTCACCTGGGGCGGGCTCGATCGCCGCGCCCGCGCCGTCGCCGCGGCCCTGATCCGGGCCGGGGCGTCCGGGGAGCGGGCGCTGCTCCTCTATCCGCCGGGCCTCGACTACCTGGCGGCCTTCTTCGGCTGCCTGTACGCCGGGACGGTGGCGGTGCCGGTCTATCCGCCCCGGCCCCGTCCCCGATCCAACTCCCGATCCGATTCCGGGCCGGGCAACGGCTCGGCGGCGCGCGCGGCCGGGCGCGTGCTGTCGATCCTCCAGGACGCCCGGGCGGTCTTCGCCCTGACCACCGGGGAGGTGCTGGCGGGTATCCCGCGGGAGATGCGACCGGCGGCCGGCCCGGCGTGGATCACCACCGACGGCCTCGACCCGGCGAGCGCCGCCGACTGGCGCAAGCCGGACCTGAGCTCCGCCTCCCTCGCCTTCCTCCAGTACACCTCCGGCTCCACCGCCGCCCCCAAGGGGGTGATGCTCACCCACGGCAACCTGCTCCACAACCTGGAGGTGATCCGCCGCGGGTTCGGGCTGCAGCCGACCGACCGGGCCGTCCTCTGGCTGCCCCCCTACCACGACATGGGGCTGATCGGCGGCATCCTGGCGCCCCTGTACACGGCCTTCCCGGTGACCCTGTTCTCCCCCATGGCGTTCCTGCAGCGGCCGGCGCGCTGGGTGGAGGCCGTCTCCCGCTTCGGGGCCACCGTGTCCGGCGGCCCCAACTTCGCCTACGACCTGGCGGTGCGCAAGACCGACGAGGCGCAGCGGGCGGCCCTCGACCTGTCCGGATGGCGGGTGGCCTTCAACGGCGCCGAGCCGGTGCGCTCGGAGACCCTGGTGCGCTTCGCCCGCGCCTTCGCCCCGGCCGGCTTCGACCGGCGCGCCTTCTACCCCTGCTACGGCCTCGCCGAGGGCACCCTGTTCGTCACCGGCGGCGCCCGGGGCGAGGGGGCCACGGTGGAGCGCTTCCGGTCCGACGACCTGGAGGCCCACCGGGCGAGCCGGGCCGCGGCGGACGAGGAGCGCTCCCGGCTACTGGTGTCGAGCGGGCGGAGCGTCCGCGCTGCCGAGGCCGAGGATCGCGGCGAGCAG
>JASFUJ010000605.1:0-3307 GCA_050050355.1 Acidobacteriota bacterium | reverse complement strand
GCTGAGCTCGGGGTTCGCATCGGGGGTCGCCACTGCATCGGGGGTGGCCGCCCGGGCGGGCGGCGCGCCGGTGACGGCGAGCAGGGCGAGGCAGGCGAGGACGAGAGTAAGGGTCTTCACGGCGTTCTCCTTTACGGTTCTGTCGTTTCGGTAAGTACTACCTTTCTCACGACCTTCGTGCGTCTCCGGCGCGTGGCGTGACACGCCGGAGGGAGCGGCGCACGTGGAGAATGCCGGGAGGCTACCGCGAGTCTTCGCCTTCGCTCATGGACTCGTCCTCCATGGAGTCCTCGCCCATCGCGTCACCGCTGCCGGCGTTCGTGTTCATGGCGTCGATGATCGCCTGGGTCACGTCCTGGGTGGCGATGCCGTCGGCGGTGTAGGTCACGTCGGTGGCGATGATCTGGGCGCCGGTCGACTCGGCCACCTGGGGCATCACGGCCTCGATGTCGGCCAGGAACTGGTTGGCGGCGTCCTGCTGCATCTGCTGGGCCTCCTGCTGGATCTGCTGGAGGGCCGCCTGGTCCTGCTCCTGCTGAGCCTGCTGGGCCCGCTGCTGGAGGCCCTGCATCTGCTGCATCATCTTCTGCTGGAAGTTGGTGGCCTGGGCGACCTGCTGGGGCTGGTAGGTGCCAACGAGGATCTCGGCATCCTCCGCGCCCTGGGCGCGGGCGTCGGCCTGGAGCAGGAGGCCCCCGGCGAAGGCGACGAGGGCGATGGCGGCGACGGCGAGCGTACGTTGGAGGGAACGGGACATGGTCGAAACTACCTCTCTTTTGACGAAGTCTTTTTGGTTCAGACGGTTACGGAAGGGGCTGCAACAGGGTGGGCACCGTAGCAGCCCGCACCCCGCGGCGTCAAACGGGTGGACCGCCGTCATTCCGCCCACCCCGCCGGGTGTGGCGTTCCGGGGCTTCACTTGCCAGGATCAGATCGGATCCGTGTGCGCTCGTCCCGTCGAGACCGCCGAACCCCTCGGGCGGGCGCGACCCCAACCAGAGGAGGACAGCATGAGGAACAAGATCACCGTCATCGGCGCCGGCCACGTGGGCGAGACCGTCGCATTCAACTGCGCCCGGATGGAGCTGGGCGACGTGATGCTCCTGGACATCGTGGAGGGGATGCCCCAGGGCAAGGCGCTCGACACCTACGAGTCCGCTCCGATCTTCGGCTTCGACGCGCGGGTGCACGGGACCAACGACTACGCCGAGACCGCGCAGTCCGACGTGGTGGTGATGACCGCCGGTCTGCCCCGCAAGCCGGGCATGAGCCGGGACGACCTGCTCACCAAGAACACCGAGATCGTGGCGGAGTGTGTGGGCCGCGCCGCGAAGCTCTCCCCGAACGCCATCCTGATCATGGTCACCAACCCGCTGGACGCCATGTGCGAGGTGGCCCGCCGGGTCACCGGCTTCCCCCGCGAGCGCGTGATCGGCATGGCCGGCGTGCTGGACTCGGCCCGGATGCGCGCGTTCATGGCCATGGAGCTGGGCGTCTCGGTGGAGGACACCCACGCCTTCGTGCTCGGTGGCCACGGCGACAGCATGGTGCCGCTGCCCCGCTTCTCGACGGTGGCCGGGGTGCCGATCACCGAGCTCCTGTCCCAGGACCGGGTGGACGCCCTGGTGGAGCGCACCCGCAAGGGCGGCGGCGAGATCGTGTCGCTGCTCAAGACCGGCTCGGCCTACTACGCCCCGGGTCTGGCGGTCTCCGAGATGGTCGAGGCGATCCTCAAGGACAAGCACAAGATCCTGCCCTGCGCCACCTATCTCCAGGGTGAGTACGGGATCCGCGACACCTACGTGGGCGTGCCGGTCCAGCTCGGCCGCAAGGGGGTGGAGAAGGTCTTCGAGATCGACCTGACCGAGCACGAGCGCATGGCGCTCCACGCCAGCGCGGCGTCGGTGAAGAGCCTGATGGACAAGCTGCCCACGGCCTTCGAGCCGATGCCGGCGTAGGTCCTCTCCCGGGGAAGCCTCCGGTCCGGGTCGGTCGTTCCTGCGCGAGACGGGGAGCTCCGGTAGTCTTGGCGACTCCGAAGCTCCCGAATCACGACCGCGGAAAGGAACGACCGACCATGGCCGAGCTCGAAATCACCGACATCGAACAGGGGGACGGCACGGAGGCGGCCTCCGGGCACCAGGTGGACGTCCACTACACCGGCTGGCTCGAGGACGGCACCAAGTTCGACAGCTCCGTCGACCGGGGGCAGCCGTTCTCGTTCCGGCTCGGCGGCGGCCAGGTGATCCCCGGCTGGGACCGGGGGGTCGCCGGCATGAAGGTGGGCGGCAAGCGCAAGCTCGTCATTCCGCCCGACCTGGGCTACGGAACCCGCGGCGCGGGCGGGGTGATCCCGCCCAACGCCACGCTGGTCTTCGAGGTCGAGCTCCTCGGCGTGCGCTGAGGCCGGCCGGGGACGGCCCTCGCCCGCCTCACTCGTCGACGCGCTCGGCCTCGAACACGCCGTTGGGCTGGTAGTAGATCAGCCTGGTGATCCGGCCGTCCTCCTCCTCGAAGCCGATGGAGAAGCCCTCCAGTCCCCGGATGGCGAACCGGCCGGAGACCTGGGGCTCGAGGGTGTAGGTGGGCTGGCCGGGCAGGTGGAGCGTCAGGGTGCTCCCGGAGAGCTCGATCCGCCCCCGCTGGCCGGTCTGCCCCTCGTAGACGCCCACGAAGCGCTCCAGGTACTCGGGGTCCGAGAACCGGGCGTCCGCCCGCTTGGTGAAGATGATGGGTGAGGCGGTGAGCTCGAAGGGCGACTCCACCTCCGTGACCTGGCCCTCGTAATCGCTCCGGAAGAGGAGCTTGGTGGATTCGAAGGTCGGGTCGCCGTCGGTCTCCGCGCCGCTCCAGACGTCGTAATGCCAGTGTTCGAGGGGCGCGGTGATGCCGTTGAAGGTGATGGTGAGGCCCAGGTCCCCGTCGCCCTGTCCGATCACCAGCGTGCCGTAACCCGGGTGCTCGTAGGTGCCGGCGTAGTCGGCCAGCGGGTGGGACGGCGGGGCGTCGGCCACGCGGAGGGTGTCCTTCTTCTCTTCGGCCTCCTCGGCGGCGGCCTCCCCCTTCTCCATCTGCTCGAGCGCCCGGCCCATCCAGTCCACCGGCTCGAGGCCGAGAATGCGGTCGGCGGCGTGCTGGGAGAGGAGGTTCGGCAGGCCGGACCCCCGGTTGCTGAACGCCACGATCCCCACCCCGTCGTCGGGGAGGAGCATCACCGAGGTGGTGAAGCCGTCGATGCCGCCGCCGTGCTGGACCCGCCGGTGACCCCGGTAGGCCTCCACCACCCAGCCCATGCCGTAGGCCTGCT
>JASFUJ010000604.1:0-3313 GCA_050050355.1 Acidobacteriota bacterium | reverse complement strand
CGGCCGTCGGCGCCGGTCGACACCGGCCCCTGCTCGGCCGGCCGCGCCGCGTCCGGCCGGAGCGAGAACCAGTAGAAGCCGTGGGGACCGAGGGTGAGCAGGTAGGGGAGCTCGCCGATCCGCGGGAAGGTCGTGCGCCCGAACAGCTCCACCGGCTCGACTCCCGCCAGCTCGCCCAGGTCGAGCTCCACGTGCTGGACGAAGCGCGACAGGTTGCCCACCATCAGCAACACCTCGTCCTCGTACCGCCGGAGGAAGGCCAGCACGCGGTGGTTGTCCGGCTGCAGGAACTCGATCGACCCCCGGCCGAACGCCTGGTGCCGCTTGCGCAGGGCCACCAGCCGCCTTGTCCAGCGGAGCAGGGAGTTGGGGTTGCCCTGCTGGGTCTCCACGTTGACCGCCTCGTAGTGGTACTCGGGGTCGATGATCACCGGCAGGTAGAGCTTGTGGGGGTTGGCGTCGGAGAAGCCGGCGTTCCGGTCCGGGCTCCACTGCATGGGGGTGCGCACGCCGTTGCGGTCGCCCAGGTAGAAGTTGTCGCCCATGCCGATCTCGTCGCCGTAGTAGAGGATCGGCGTGCCCGGCAGCGCCATGAGCAGGGCGTTCATCAGCTCGATCCGGCGCCGGTCGTTGCCCAGGAGCGGCGCCAGGCGCCGGCGGATCCCCAGGTTGATGCGGGCCCGGGGGTCGGCGGCGTAGACCCGGTACATGTAGTCCCGGTCCTCGTCGGTGACCATCTCGAGGGTCAGCTCGTCGTGGTTGCGCAGGAAGATCGCCCACTGGCAGGTCGCGGGGATCTCGGGCGTCTGCTCCAGGATGTCGAGGATCGGGAACCGGTCCTCCATGCGCACCGCCATGAACAGCCGGGGCATGACCGGGAAGTGGAAGCTCATGTGGCACTCGTCGCCGTCGCCGAAGTACTCGACCGCGTCCTCCGGCCACTGGTTGGCCTCGGCGAGGAACATCCGGTCCTCGTAGCGCGCGTCCACGTGGCGCCGGAGCTCCTTCAGGAACGCGTGGGTCCGGGGGAGGTTCTCGCAGTTGGTCCCCTCCTCCTCGAACAGGTAGGGGATCGCGTCCAGCCGCACGCCGTCGACGCCCATCTCGAGCCAGAAGTCGAGGGCCTCCTTGACCTCCCGGCGCACGTCCGGGCTCTCGAAGTTGAGGTCCGGCTGGTGGTGGTAGAAGCGGTGCCAGTAGTAGGCGCCGGCGATCGGATCCCAGCTCCAGTTGGAGGTCTCGAAGTCCTGGAAGATGATCCGCGCGTCCCGGTAGCGCTCCGGGGTGTCGCTCCAGACGTAGTAGTCCCGCTCCGGGGTGCCTGGGGCGGCCCGGCGGGCGCGCTGGAACCAGGGGTGCTGGTCCGAGGTGTGGTTGATCACCAGCTCGGTGATCACCCGCAGGTGCCGGGCGTGGGCCTCGTCGAGGAAACGCCGGAAGTCGTCCAGCTCGCCGTACATCGGGTTCACGTTGCGGTAGTCGGCGGTGTCGTAGCCCTCGTCCCGAAGCGGCGACGGATAGAACGGCAGGAGCCAGATGGCGGTGACGCCTAGCTCCTGGAGGTAGTCGAGCCGGGAGGTCAGGCCGGGGAAGTCGCCGATGCCGTCGCCGTTGGAGTCGGCGAAGGTGCGCACGTGGACCTGGTAGATGACGGCGTCTTTGTACCAGAGGGGGTCGGGAGAGTGGGTGGGAGGATGCATGTCGGTGGCTGGGCTCATCGGAGCAGCGGGTTCGTCCGGCGGCCGGGGACAAGCCCCGCCCCTACACAGGTGCAGGGGATGGGTCCGGTACCCCTGGTGCAGGGGAGGGGCTCGTCCCCTCCCGTGCTGTAAACGAGGGGCTCGTCCCCTCCCGAGGTGTAAACGAGGGGCTCGTCCCCTCCCGCCTCGTGGGCTCTAGACGAAATAATCGAAATCCTCCTCCCGGCGCACGCGCCGGCGGATGCGGAACACGTGTGCCGGGACCGCGTGGGGGTCGAGCTCCACGTAGTTCCTCCCACCCTGCCACAGGTACCGGGCGTCGGTGATCAGGTCGTGGACCTGGAACGGCCGGTCCTCCCGGGCCTCCTCGCCGAGCCCGAGGGCCTCCAGGTCCAGCGACGTCCAGCCGGACTGCCGGTGGTGCGGGTCCAGGTTCACCACCACGAGCACCACGTTGGAGTGCTCCTCGGCGCTCTTGCTATAGCAGAGCATCCGGTCGTTGTCGACGCCGTGGAAGACGAGCGTGCGGTTCTGCTGGAGGGCCGGGTTCTCGCGGCGGATGCGGTTCACCCGGGCGATCAGGTCCCGCAGGCTGTCGGGCCGCTCCAGGTCCCAGCTCCGGAGCTGGTACTTCTCCGAGTCCAGGTACTCCTCGCTCCCCGGCTCGCGGGGCGCCGACTCCTGGAGCTCGAACGCCGGGCCGTAGATGCCGTAGCTCGCCCCGAGGGTGGCGGCGAGCACCAGGCGCTGGGCGAAGGCCGGGCGGCCGCCGCCCTGGAGCCGTTCGGTCAGGATGTCCGGCGTGTTGGGCCAGAGGCTCGGCCGGCAGTATTCGACCACCTCGGAGCGGGTGAGCTCGGTGAAGTACTCGACGAGCTCCCCCTTGTGGTTGCGCCAGGGGAAGTAGTTGTACGACTGGGTGAAGCCCAGCTTCGCCAGCCGGTAGAGCACCTTCGGCCGGGTGAACGCCTCCGACAGGAAGATCACCTCCGGGTGTTCGGCGTGAATCCGGTCGATCAGCCACTCCCAGAAGCGGAACGGCTTGGTGTGGGGGTTGTCCACCCGGAAGATCTCCACCCCCTGGGCGATCCAGTGCTCGAACACGCTCGCCAGCTCGTCCCAGAGCGCCCGCCGGTCGGCCGTGTCGAAGTCGAACGGCACGATGTCCTCGTACTTCTTCGGCGGGTTCTCCGCGAACTGAATCGTGCCGTCGGGCCGCGTCCTGAACCAGTCCGGGTGCTCGGCGACGTACGGGTGGTCGGGGGAGCACTGGAAGGCCACGTCGAGGGCGATCTCCAGGCCCTTCTCCCGGGCCGTCCGCACGAGCCGGCGGAAGTCCTCCAGGGTGCCCAGCTCCGGGTGGACGCTCTTGTGGCCCCCTTCCGGAGAGCCGATCGCCCAGGGGCTCCCCACGTCGCCCGGCAGGGCGGTGCGGGCGTTGTTCTTGCCCTTCCGGTGGGTCGTGCCGATGGGGTGGATCGGCGGCAGGTAGAGGACGTCGAACCCCATGCCGGCCACGTAGTCCAGGCGGCTCTCCAGGTCCCGGAAGGTGCCGTGCTCGCCGTCCGCTCCGGCCGAGCGCGGGAACATCTCGTACCAGGCGGAACAGCGCG
>JASFUJ010000603.1:0-3314 GCA_050050355.1 Acidobacteriota bacterium | reverse complement strand
TTCTACATCGGCTACTCGGCGACCGGGATCGGCGCCCTGGTGGGGCTGATCTACGGGTTCATCGACGGGTTCCTCGGCTGCTGGATCTTCGCCTGGCTGTACAACCGGTTCGCCCGGACGGGCGGGTAGGTCGCGGGGCGAACGGGGGCGACCCCGCCCCGACCGAGACGGGTCCGTCGGCCGGCTGAAGCCGGTAGGGTGGCTCGCTGGCGCTCGCATCCGGCCGACTGAAGCCGGCCGACCGGGCCGAGGGCCCCACCCGAACGGCTTCAGCCGGCCGCCGTCGGGCCTGGCGGCCTCAGGGGTTCCGGCCGAAGTAGCCCCGGGTCTCGGCGACGATCACGCCGGACAGCAGTAGCAGGCCCACCAGGTTGGGGAGGGCCATGAGGCCGTTCATGACGTCCGAGAGGGTCCAGACGAAGCCCAGGCTGCGGACGGCGCCGAAGTAGATCGCGGCGATGAACACCAGCCGGTAGGGCAGGATCGACCACTCCCCGAACAGGTACTCGATCGACTTCTCGCCGTAGTAGCTCCAGCCCAGGATCGTCGAGAAGGCGAAGAGCGCCAGGGAGACCGAGACCACCCAGCCGCCCCACTCGCCGGGCAGACCCTCCCGAAAGGCGAGCTGGGTCAGGGGCGCGCCGTTCTCGCCGGAGCTCCAGGCGCCCGAGGCGATGATGGTCAGCCCGGTGAACGAGCAGACCACGATCGTGTCGATGAACGTCTGGGTCATCGACACCAGCGCCTGGCGCACCGGCTCCCGGGTCTGGGCGGCGGCGGCGGCGATGCCGGCCGAGCCGAGGCCGGACTCGTTCGAGAAGATCCCCCGCGCCACGCCGAACCGGATCGCCTGGGCCAGGGCCACGCCGGCGAAGCCGCCCGCCGCGGCGGTGCCGGAGAAGGCGCCGTCGAAGATCAGCCGGAACGCCTCCGGCAGCCGCTCGGCGTGGAAGAAGAGCACGAAGGCGGAGCCGGTCATGTAGGCCACGATCATCACCGGCACGAAGGCCCCGGTGAACCGGCCGATCGACTTGATGCCACCGAGGATCACCGTGGCGGCGGCCAGGGCGATCACCAGGCCGCTCATCCAGACCGGCACGCCGAAGGAGGTCTCGAGGGCGTCCGCCACCGAGTTGGACTGGACCATGTTGCCGATCCCGAAGGCGGCAACGGAGGCGAACAGCGCGAAGGCGATCCCCAGGCCTCGGCCCAGGTTCAGGCCCAGCGGCCGCCAGCGGATGCCCTCGGTCAGGTAGTACATCGGCCCGCCGGTCTGCTCGCCCCGGGCGTCGGTGCTCCGGAAGCGGACCGAGAGGAGCGCCTCGGAGTACTTGGTGGCCATGCCCACCAGG
Source organism: Acidobacteriota bacterium (assembly GCA_050050355.1). Classification (GTDB taxonomy): domain Bacteria; phylum Acidobacteriota; class Thermoanaerobaculia; order Multivoradales; family DATKCC01; genus JASFUJ01. The sequence continues at coordinate 1,962 of JASFUJ010000603.1, read as the reverse complement.
CCGGTGACCCACATCCAGAAGAGCGCCCCCGGGCCGCCGAGGGCGATGGCCGTCGCCACGCCCACGATGTTGCCGGTGCCGACGGTGGCGGCGAGGGCGGTCATCAGGGCCTGGAAGTGGGAGATGTCCCCCTCGGCGTCCTTCTCCCGGCGCACCACCAGCGCCAGCCAGAGGGAGTGCCAGAGCTTGCGGAACTGGAGCCCCCGCAGCCGGATCGTCAGGTAGAAGCCGGTGGCGAGCAGCAGGGGGATGAGCAGGAACGGCCCCCAGATGAACGAGGAGGCGCGATGCAGAAACTGGACGACGGCGTCGAGCATGGAGGATCTCCCGGCAGTGGCGGTGGAGGTCAGTCGATCGCGATGCCCTTCTCGGCCAGCCAGTCCTTGTTGAGCTTGGACAGGTAGCGCTCGCCGGAGTCGGGCAGCAGGGTGACCACCAGGTCGTCCTCGCCCGCCTCGCGGGCCACCTGCCGGGCCGCCGCCACGGCGCCGCCGCCGGACGAGCCGGTGAAGATGGCCTCCGTCCGGGTCAGCTCGAACACCGCCCGGTAGGCGGTCTCGTCGTCGACGGTGACCACCTGGTCGATGTGGTCCCACCAGACCGTCGCCGGCATGAAGTCCTCGCCGATGCCGTCGATCAGGTACTGGTGGATCTCGTCCTCCGGCGGCATCTCGCCGGTCTCGAAGTAGTGCTGGTAGACGCTCCCCACCGTGTCCACCCCGATCACCCGCACGTCCGGGCTCTGCTCCTTGAGGTACCGGGCCACGCCGCTGATGGTGCCGCCGGTGCCGATGCCGCACACCCAGTGGGTGATCCGCCCGTCGGTCTGGCGCCAGATCTCCGGGCCGGTGGTCCGGTAGTGGGCCCGGGGGTTGGCCTGGTTGTGGTACTGGTACGGCAGGAAGGCCCCCTGCTCGTCGCGGATCCGCTCGGCGACCTTGTAGTAGGACCGGGGGTCGTCGGCCTCCACGTTGGTGGGGCAGACGATCACCTCGGCGCCGAACGCTTCGAGCAGCGCGACCTTCTCGTCCGGGATCTTGTCGGCGGCGGTGCAGATCATCCGGTAGCCCCGGAGGATCGCCGCCATGGCCAGGCCGACGCCGGTGTTGCCGGAGGTGGGCTCGACGATGACGCCGCCCGGCTTCAGGTCGCCGGCCTCCTCGGCCGCCTCGATCATGGCGATGCCGATGCGGTCCTTGACGCTCTGGCCGGGGTTGAAGTACTCGACCTTCGCCGCCAGGGTGGCGCCCTCGGGGCTGAACCGGGAGAGCTTGATCAGGGGCGTGTCGCCGAGGGTTTCGAGGATGTGGTCGTAAAGTTCCATGGAGTGTCCGTGCAGTTCCTTCTTCGAGTTCGAGCTTCGGGCTCCCGTTTCGGGGCGAGCCGGGCTGTGGATCGGATTCGGTCGGTTAGTCTAGCCGAACGGACGAGAGGGAGACGACGTGAACGACGATCGAGAGCAGGATCGAGGACGGGACCGGCGGCAGGATCCAGCCGAGGAGGATCTCCTCGACCTTCCCCTGGACAGCGGACCCGACTCGGGATCGGACGCCGGGCCCGACTCCGGGTCGGACGCTCCGGACGCGCCCCCGGAAGTGGAGAGTGCGGCCGGAGCCCCCCGGTGGGACAGCCCGCCCGAGCCTCCGCCGGGCGCCGGTGCCGACGGCGAGGGGGAGGAACCCGCTGCCGGGCGCCGCAACCGCCTGCCGATGCTCCTGCTGGTCGCCCTCGCCCTGGTCCTGCTGCTGGCCCTGGCCGGGTTGCTGGGCTACCTGCTGCCGCGCCCCGCCCCGGCGGTGGTCCGGGCCGAGCCGGCGGTGCTCGACTTCGGGGTGCGGAGCGTCGGCGTGGCGGGCGACGCCCGGGAGATCGTGATCACCAGCACCGGGGAGCGCCCCGCCCGGATCGACGCGGCCCGGATCGATCAGGTCCGGAATGGGGTCCCGGAGGCGCCGGCCCGGG
>JASFUJ010000602.1:0-3320 GCA_050050355.1 Acidobacteriota bacterium | reverse complement strand
GCAGGGGCTCGAGCGGGCGCCCGTCCCGTTCCGGCGGCCACGCGGTCTCCGCCACCCAGCGGCCCGGGCGGTCGGCGTAGGTGGGCCGCGGCGGCACGCTCTCCTGCATCCAGACCCGGAGCATGGGCTCATCCAGGATCCCGGTCTCGCGGCCGGCGAGCCACTGGTCCCACCAGCGCAGCGCCTCCTGCAGGAAGCCGATCGACGGCCCCGGCACCGCGTCGTGGGGAAAGGCATGGGACCAGGGGCCGATCAGCCCCTTGCGCGGCACCGACAGCCCGGCCAGCAGGCGCGGCACCGCGTTCGAGTAGCCGTCCGCCCAGCCGCCGATGGCGTAGACCGGGCACGCGACGGCGGCGAAGTCCTCGCACACGGAGCCGTGCCTCCAGTAGGCGTCGCGCCACGGGTGGCGCATCCAGACCTCCGGGAAGAGGGGCGTCGCCTCCATGCGCTCGAGCCACATCCGCCGCCAGCGGGCGCCGACGAGGGCCGGATCGGGCGGGTAGGCGTTGAAGGTGAGCAGCACCGAGCCCCAGGTGAGGTTCTCGTTGAGCAGGCACCCTCCCATGTAGTGGGCGTCGTCGGCGTAGCGGTCGTCGGTGGAGCAGAGGGTGATCACGGCGCCCAGGGCGGGCGGCCGGCGGGCGGCCACCTGGAGCGAGTTGAAGCCGCCCCAGGAGATCCCCATCATGCCCACCGCGCCGCTGCACCAGGGCTGCTCGGCGAGCCAGGCGATCACCTCGACGGCGTCGTCCAGCTCCTGCTCGGTGTACTCGTCGGTGAGCAGGCCGTCCGAGTCGCCGGCGCCCCGCAGGTCGACCCGCACGGCGGCGTAGCCGTGGCCGGCGAAATAGCGGTGCATCGGCTCGTCGCGGGCTCGGGTGAAGTCCCGCTTGCGGTAGGGCAGGTACTCGAGGATCGCCGGCACCGGGTGCTCGTCGGCGTCGTCCGGCAGCCAGATGCGGGCCGCGAGCCGGGTCCCGTCCGAAAGCGGGATCCAGCGGTTCTCGATCTCGTGGATCGGCCGGGGGAAGGTCTCGACCAGCCGCATGCGCCCTCCTCGGCGTCAGCGCGCACCCCGTCGGCGTCGCAGGCGCTGGGTCGACCAGAACCCGAGGGCGAGCCGGCGGCGCGCCTCGATGCCGGCGTCCAGGCTCCAGCAGTTGACGATGGCGAGCCGGAACCCGCCGGGCGGCATGGCGTGCCGGCCGGGCGGCTTGTCCCGGTGGAAGGTGATCTGGACGCTGGAGATCTCCGGCTGTCCCCGCAGCTCGTCGAGGAGGGCCGGATCGACGCGGCGGTAGCGTGGGCCGTGGGCGCCGAAGAGCACCACGCTGTAGCCGGTGCGGCGGTCGGCGTCCGGGTAGGTCCAGCGGCCGTCGCGGTAGAGCTCCACCAGGGCGTCCAGCCACCCGGCGCCGTAGAGGTCCGGCCACTGGTCGGCGAAGCGCAGGTGGCACTCGATGATGGTGCCGCCGATGGTCTCGAAGTTGACCGCGCCGGTGTAGCCGCGCAGGTGCTTGCCGAGCCACTCGCCGCACTGGCGCTCGAGCTCCGGGCGGGCCTCCGCCTCGATGGTCCAGTAGTCGAACATCCCCCCTTCGAGCGGCTTGCCGGTGGTGTGGCGCCACCAGACGGCCTCGCCGTCGAGCACCGCGGCGTCGGAGGAGACGTGCTCGCCTTCGAGGAGCGGCATCCACATGTGGCCCGCGGTCTGGTAGCGCTCGTAGTCCTCGTGGTCGTCGAGGACGCGGCTCTCGATGCCCATGCCGCGCAGGTTGTAGATCGGCTTGCTGAACACCGGGAAGTGCTCGGGCGCCAGGCCGTGGGGGGCGGCGTCGAGGCCCTGGCTCTCGGCGATCAGGAGCTTGTTGTAGACCCAGCGGTGGTCGGGGTAGAGGCGGTAGGAGTCGCTGTCCTCGGTGGGGATGAACAGCTCCTCCGGACAGACCACGTGCTCGAAGTACTGCATGCGCCAGGGGTCGCGCTCGACGATGGGCATGGCGGGCCTCCTCGGATGGTGGACGGGTGTCGGCCTTCGGGAGCAGGTTACTGCATTTTTCGGGGAGTGGGGCGCAGCTCGATGATGGTGGAGAGCCGGCCGCCCGGGGCGGCGCGGAGGCCGGGAATGGCGGCTCGCTGCGTTCGCGTCCGGCCGGCGCGGAGGCCGGGAATGGCGGCTCGCTGCGCTCGCGTCCGGCCGGCGCAGAGGCCGGGAATGGCGGCTCGCTGCGCTCGCGTCCGGCCGGCGCAGAGGCCGGCCGCTTCGATCCGGACGGTCATCGTCGAACCTCCATCCTCTGAAGCGGCCGGGCTCCGCCCCGGCCGAGCCCGCGACGGCAGCGAACCGTAATCCCCGCGCCACAAGGCCGAAAGGGCCCCTTCACGGCGCCTCCGCCGGCGGAGGCGCCCCCTCACTCCTCCCGCAACGCCTCGGCGGGGGAGACCCGGGACATGCGCCACGCCGGGTAGAGGCCGGCGAGCAACGCGGCGGCCAGGGAGAGGGCCACGGCGCCGAGGAGAACCCCCGGGGAGAGCTCCATCTCCAGGGTCCAGCCGAACGAGCGGCGGTTGATGACGTAGATCATGATCGCCGCCAGCACCAGGCCGAGGGGGAGGGACAGCACCCCGGCGGCCAGGCCCATGAGGCCGGTCTCCGAGGTCACCAGCGTCCACACCTGCCCCGGCGTCAAGCCGTTGGCCCGGAGCACCCCCAGCTCCCGGGCCCGCTCCAGCTCCAGGGCCATCAGCGCCGAGAGCACGCCGATGAACGCCACCAGCCCGGCGAGCATCCGCAGCACGTCGGTGACCAGGAAGGTCCGGTCGAAGATCTCGAGCGACAGGCTCCGCAGGGTCCGGTTGGAGCGGATCAGGAGCTCCTGGACGCCGCCGGTGCGGGCGCGGAGCGCCGCGGCGAGCTCCTCGGGGTCGGTCCCCGGGGCGGCGTGGATCGAGAGCGCCGAGACGCTCGGGTCCCGCCAGAGGCGCCGGTAGATCCCCAGGTCCATCAGGACCGCCCCCTGGTCGGTGCCGTAGTCGGTGTAGACGCCGGCCACGCGGAACGCTTCCGGGCCGCCGGGGGTCAGCAGGCGCAGGGCGTCCCCCGGTACAACGCCGCGCAGGAGCGAGAACGGCTCGGAGACCAGCACCCCCTCGCCCCGTTCGAGCGCCGCCCAGGCGGTCTCCGGGTCCCCCTCCTTCAGCCGGAACGACGACCGCGGTCCGTCCCCGGACGAGCTCCCGAGGTCGAGGGCCACCAGGGTGGCCGGGAGGTCCGCGCCGGATCCCGGGTCGGCCGGAATCCGCGCCTCGGTCCTGCG
>JASFUJ010000601.1:0-3321 GCA_050050355.1 Acidobacteriota bacterium | reverse complement strand
CCATGTCGAAACCCGGCGCCTCGGCCCGCAGGTTCAGCTCGCCGGTTTCGAGGTCCAGGGTGCCGTCGGCGGTCGCCGCTCCCGCTCCGGTCCGGACGATCGCCCGTCCGAGCCGGAAGTGCCCGGGATCGAACCCGAGCTCGGCCGTGAGCAGATCGAGCTCGACCCCGGCGACCGTCGCCGGCTCGAGCGAGAGCTCCGCCTCGCCGACCGGGCTCTCCGGGGAGCCCGACAGCGCCAGGTGCCCGGAGAGCGGACCTTCGACGGGGAGCTCCACCGGCAGCCAGGCGGCGACCCGATCGTCGACCGGCCAGGAGGCGGCGTCCAGGTCCAGGTGGAAGGCCGGCGAGGGCTCCCGGTCCTGGTCCTCCACCTCGAACGGCACGGCCCCGGCCAGCATCAGCGCTCCCTCCCCCCGGGAGGCCTCGAGCAGAAGGTCCTGCAGCCCGCCCGGGGTGACCCGGAGCGAGCCTTCCAGGCGATCCGCGGCGAGCCCCGGGGCCTCGACCCCGACGAGGTCGAAGTCCGCGGTGACCGAGTAGCTTCCGGAGGCGAGCCGGAAGACCCCCGTGGCCTCCCCCGCCCCCGCCGACGGCAGCCAGGGGGCCGGTGCGGCATCCGGCTCCTCGGCGGCCGGCACAAGCGCGGCGAGGGGCCCGAGATCGCGCGTGGAGAGCCGGTAGTCGAAGCGGCCCGCGCCGGCCTCCAGATCGTAGTCACCCTCGACCTCCAGGAGCTGATCGCCCGAGGTCGTCGCCAGTCGCACACCGGCCGCCCGGATGGTCCCGCGGTCGATCTCCAGCGGGACCCTGCCGGTCAGGGCCAGGCCCTCCGAGACCGGCACGGTGCGGGCGGCCCACACCGCCAGATCGGCCCAGCCGCTCCCACCGGCGGCGTCGTCGGTGGAGAAGCGATAGCTCACCTCGCCCCCGACCCGGCCGTGGATGTCCTCGAGGGGGAGCTCCTGATCCGCCGCCAGCGCGCGCAGCGACAGGCCGTCCAGGCTGAGATCGACCTCGAACGACGGCGGATCTCCGGTCAACCCGCCGCGCACCACCCCCGAGAACGTCCCGTCGGCATAGCCGGCCCGGTCGATGCGATAGCGGACCGCGTCCGGCACCACGCGCAGGAACCCGGTCACGTCGGTGAGGACCCGGCGCTCGTACACCAGGCGGGAGGAATCGAGCTCCCCCTGGATCGACCAGCCCTCGGGCCGCCAGAACAGCGAGCCCTCCCACCGGAACGGTCCGGACAGGGGCACCGCCGCCTGGTCGAGATAGCCGAGGCGGCCGGCGAGGTCGACCGTCCCCTCGGCGGACACCGAGAGGTCGAGCCTGCGCTCCGCTTCGGGGAGGATCAGCTCGCCGCGGGCGCGGACGCTCACGTCCGGGCCGCGCAGAAGGGCCTCGCGGATCTCGATCGCCCGGGGCCCGATCCGCGTCCGTAGCGACACGGTCCCACGGTAGGGACGGCCCCCCGGCAGGGTGACCAGCAGGTCCTGGACCGTGGCCCGGCCGTCGAGGACGATGCCGCCTCCGTCCGCGCCCGCCTCGCCGTCCAATCCGCCGAGGCGGGCGAGCACCGAGCCGGTCTCCAGATCCAGCGGCAGCTCGAGCTCGTTCAGCCGGAACAGGCCGTCCTCCACGATCAGCGAGCCGAGGCGGACCTCCACGCGGCCGGGCCCTCGATCCCCGCGTCCGAAGCGGGGCAGGTTGTTGGTGCCGTCCTCGCGCAGGACCACGTGGACGGCGGGGGACTCGATGAACACCTGGTCCACGTGGAGGACCGGCCGGCTCCAGTCGAACCAGTTCTCGAGCCGGAGCTGGAGGCGGACCCGCGGAAGTCTGGCGAAGGGGGGGGCGGAGGCGGGAGCCGCGGCGGGCTCGGAGGCCGCGGTGGGCTCGGAAGCCGCGGTGGACTCGGAAGCCGCCGCGGACTCGGAAGCCGCGGCGCCGGGAATGACCAGGTCCTCCAGCTCCACCGACGTGGGGATCAAGGTCCAGTGGACTCCCCCCACCCGGACGTCCCGGCCGAAGTACTCGGACAGGCGAGCTTCGAGCATCCGCCGGGCGGTGTCCCGGGCCCCCTCGCTCTGCCCCCAGAAGTAGAGCCCGGCTCCAGCCGCGAGCAGGGCCACCGCCAGGTAGATCGGGAACCGGAGGAAGCAGCCCGATCTCTGCCGGCGCCGCCGCCGGGGTCGGCTCCGACCTCGTCGGCGGGGGCTCTCGGCGGCCTCGTCCCCGGGGCGCTCGTCGCTCTCCGGGCGGAGGGGTCGCGCCTCGTCGCTCATGCGCCGGATTCTTCTCCGGAGGCGGGTTCTTCCCCGGAGGCGAAGCTCGGGCGCTCGCGCCCGCCCGTGCCGCGGGGAGGATCGCCCTCCGGCCCTCCGGAGAGCCCGCCCCAGCGGAGCTTGCCCCGGAGGCTGTCGTAGAACGAACGCTCGGTGGTCTTGATCAGGCTCACGTGCCGGGTCGAACGGGTCACGGACACCGTGTCCCGATAGCCCATCGTGGTGCCCTCCTGCCCGTCGAGGGTCAGGTAGACCTCCTCGCGGGCCGTCTCGAGGGTCACCTCGATGCGCTCCTCGTCCGGGATCACCACCGGCCGCTGCGAGAGGGTGTGGGGGCAGATCGGCGTCACCACCGCCACCGGCAGGAGAGGATAGATGATCGGCCCGCCGGCCGAGAGGTTGTAGGCGGTCGAGCCGGTCGGCGTCGAGATGATCAGGCCGTCCGCCCGGTAACGGGCGACGCTCTTCCCTTCGACGGTCACGTCCATCTCGATGATCCGGGCGAGGGCGCTCTTGGCGATCACCGCGTCGTTGAGCACCTGGAACGAGCTCTTGCCGCCCCCCGGACGGCAGAGCTCGACGTCGAACAGCCACCGCCTCTCGATCCGGTAGTCGTTCGACAGGATCCGGATGAGGTTCGGATAGAGCTCACCCCGCCCGACCTCGGTGAGGAAGCCGAGATGCCCCAGGTTGACGCCCAGGATCGGCACGACCCGCCGGAGACTACGGGCGACCGACAGCATGGTGCCGTCGCCCCCGAGCACGACCACGAAATCGTAGCCGTCGGCCGGATCGAAGGTGCCGACCCCCGCCGGAGCACGGGCCCGCAGGGCGGCCGCGTCCAGGGAGACGTCCAGACCTCGACGCTGCAGCCACTCGGCCAGCTCGTGGGCCGTCTGGACCGCCTCCCGGCTCGTGGCCTTGGCCACCACCCCCACGCGATGGAGCCTCTCGACGTCGTTCACGGCGCCTCCTCCGGAGCTTCGGGCGATGCGATGCGGAACAGGGCGAAGGCCTCCCGGTTGCCGCCC
>JASFUJ010000600.1:0-3326 GCA_050050355.1 Acidobacteriota bacterium | reverse complement strand
CGATCTCCCCCTGCTCCCCGTAGCCCACCGCGGTCACCTCGACCGTCACCCGGTCGCCGGGGGCGAAGCCGGAGATCTCGGTCTCCGGCACCTCGGCGATCACCTTCACCGGGTCCAGGTCCTCGACGACGAAGAGGGGCGCGCCGGGCCGGACCATGTCGCCGGCTTCCACCCGCCGGTCCACCACCCAGCCGGCGAACGGGCTTCGCACCTCGGCGTAGCCCAGGGTGACCCGGGCCGCCTCGAGGTTGGCCTCGGCCTGGGCCAGGCCGGCCTCGGCCATCCGGAAGCCGGCGGTGGCGTCCTCCAGGCTCTTCTCCGTCGCGGAGCCCTTGGCGTGGAGCTCCCCCATGCGCTCGTACTGGGCCCGGGCGTTCTCGAGCTGTGCCTCGGCCCCGGTCACGGCCGCCTCCGCCTGCCGCACGGCGGCCTGCAGGTCGCGGCTCTCGAGGGTGACCAGGAGGGCGCCCCGCTCCACCCGCTCGCCCTCGTGGACCGGCACCCGCTCCGCCCGGCCCATGATCTTGCTGCCGGTCGTGGTGCGCCGCCAGGGCTCGACGGCGCCGGTGACCACCGAGCGGGAGCCGATCGGCCGGTAGGCGGCGACCGCGGTCCGGACGGGGACCGGCGCGGGGCCGGCCGCCGTGCTCTCCGCGGCCGAACCCGGAGCCGCGGCGTCCGGCTCGCCGCCGCCGCAGCCGGTCAGGACCGCCAGGGTCAGGATCGGGATCAGGATCGGAAGCAGACTCGGGACGACGCTCCGAGTCCTCCGGGTGCTGCGGATGCTGCGGGTGCCGTGCATGCTGGTCTCTCCCAAGGTTCCGGCCTCCGTGGTCATCGGTCGCCTCCTTCTTCCCCGGCCTCTCCGGGGGCTGCCGGCGCGCGTCCGGCGGCCAGGGCGAGGCCGGCCCGGGCGAGGACCAGGTCGCGGCGCGCCGCCAGCTCCCGGACCCGCGAGCCGGTGGTCAGCGTCTGGGCCTGGAGCAGCTCGACGACCGTCGTCAGCCCCTCCTGGTAGCGGTCCCGGACGATGGCGGCGCTCCGCTCCGCGAGCTCCACCGCGCGCCGGGCCTCCTGCCACCGCAGCCGGGCCGTCTGCAGCTCTTCGAGGGCGGACTCCACCTCCAGCGCCACCCCCCGGGCGGCCTGCTCCGCCAGCCGCTCGGCCCGTTCCAGCTCGGCCCGGGCGCGCTCGACCCGAGCGCCGGTGGCGAAGCCGTCGAACGCGGTCCAGCGCAGGCCGACGCCGACGGTCCAGTTGCTGCCGGGGTCGTCGAACGGCTCCTCGGAGTCGGCCTCGAAGGCGCCGCTCCAGCCGATCTCGGGCAGCCGGTCGCCCCGGGCCCGGCGCAGGCCGGCGCGGGCGGCCTCCACCCGGGCCCGGGCGGCGCGGAGATCGGGCCGTTGCTCGGCGGCCTCCGCCAGCAACGCCTCGAGCGGGGCGTCCGCCGGCGCGGCCGGTTCCATGGGCTCGACGCGGGGAGGCAGCGCCATCGGCGTGTCCAGGGGCCGGCCCAGCTCCAGGTTGAGGGCGGCGCGGGCCACCCCGGCGTTCTTCTCCGCGTCCGCCAGGGCGGCCTCCGCCTCGCTCTCGCGCACCTGGGCCTGGAGCAGGTCGGACTCCACCACCAGCCCGGCCTCGTAGAGGTCCCGGGTGAGCTTGACGCTCTCGCGCGCCACCTCCAGGCCCTCGCGGCGCACCGCCACCGCCTGGCCGGTCACCACCGCCCCGGTGTAGCGGTCGGTCACCCGGTAGACCAGCTCCTGGCGTGCCCGCTCCCGCCCGCTGAGGGCCGCCTCCGCCCGGCGCTCGGCGCCCTCGATCCCGGCGTCGATCCGGCCGCCGGCCCACAGCGGCTGCGACACCGACAGCACCCCGCGGACGTTGGTCAGCGGGTCCGGGTTGTTGAGGGAGTCGACGGCGAAGTTCTCCTGGCCGAACTCCTCCTGGGTCAGGAGCTGGCCGAAGACGGCCACCGGGTTGGTGGTGCGGGTGGCGTCCGTGGTCACGCGGACGGTCGGCCAGCGGGCGGCCCGGCTCTCCCGGGCGGTCTGCTCGGCCGCCCGGGCCGCGGCGTCCTCGGCGGCCAGGACCGGGTTGCCGGCCAGGGCGATCTCGATCGCCTCATCGAGGGTGAGGATCTCCGGCTCCGCCGCGGCCGCGGGGCTCCCCGCCCCGGTGCACACGCCCGCCCAGGCCAGGACGAGCAGAACGAATCCGGCCCCTGCGAGCGGGCCGGTGGGTTGCGATCGGGTCACTTGGTTTCCTCCTCGGGGCGTCGCGCCCTCGACCTGTGAGAGACACGGGGCGGTGGATGGGTTCCCGTCCGGATCACCCCTACAACCCGCCACCCGGAGCTCTCTCCGGTCGCCGCCTGGTCGTCGGGGGGGGGGGGGTGCCAGCCCGCTTCACAGCTTCACATTTCTCCGGTTCCCTCGACCACCAGGCCCACCTGGTCTCCCTCCTCGGAGCCGGGCATGCGCAGGGCCAGCGTCGGCTGGCCCATCTCGTTGTCCACGATCGTCGGCGCGCCGTCCGCCGCCACCGGGAAGAGGGCCATCACCGCCGGGTGGTTGGTGCCGGCGGCGGCCCGCGACGCGGCGACCAGCTCGTCCTCGGCGTAGGCCGCCTCCGGGCCGGCGTCGTCGGCGGCCGGCACCAGGAGGACGAAGTCCCGGTAGTAGGACACCCCCATGTGGGCGCCGTCCACCGGCTCCACCAGGTAGCGCAGGGTGTAGAGCCCCGGCGCGACCGTCTGCTCCCGGTAGTCCACCCACGGGCGCTCCAGGGCCACCACGCCCAGCAGCCCGCCCTCCGGCAGGCTGCCGAAGGCGACGCCGAGCTCTCCCCCGCCGCCGCCGGAGTCGCCGGAGCCCGCCGGCGACGCCCGGAGCCAGACGCGCAGCACCGGCTCCTCGCCGTCCCGCACCAGCGTCCCCTCGGCGGCGAGCGCCTCGCGCAGGGCGGGGGCGAGCTCCGCCGGCGGCTCCCCGGCCGGCGCCACCTGGAAACCGGCCGCGGCCGCCGGGGCCGGGGTGAGGATCAGGATCAGGGTCAGGGCCAGGAAGAGGCCGAGGGCCGGAGCACGGGGCGGGGATGGGAGCGGGGTCGCGGGTGGATGGCGGAGTCGCGGCACGAGGCGGTCCTCTCGGAGGTCTCGGGTGTCGGGCGTCGGATGTCGGCTCGGAGGCGCTCCGGGAGCGCACCCCTACGCTACGCCCCTTCGGCGCGGCGGGCAAGCCTCCGGGGCCTCGCCACTCCCCTCACCCCGGCCCTCTCCCCAGGAGGGGAGAGGGTGGCGACTGTGGGGGTTCCTCTCCAGGAG
>JASFUJ010000599.1:0-3333 GCA_050050355.1 Acidobacteriota bacterium | reverse complement strand
GTGGATGTTCGAGCGCACCACCCGGCTGTGCTCGATGTCGCCGACGATCGAGACCTTGAGGCCCTGGATCTTGCCCTTGTGCTGGCGGATGGTGAAGGCGTCGAGCAAGGCCTGGGTCGGGTGCTCGTGGGCGCCGTCGCCGGCGTTGATCACGCCGGCCTTCAGCCGCCGGGCGAGCAGGTGGGGCGCCCCCGGATAGGCGTGGCGGATGACGATCAGGTCCGGCGCCATGGCCTGCAGGTTGAGCGCCGTGTCCACCAGGCTCTCCCCCTTGGTCAGGGCGGAGGTGGAGGCCGAGAAGTTGAGGCCGTCGGCGGACAGGCGCTTCTCGGCGATCTCGAAGCTCGAGCGGGTGCGGGTGGAGGACTCGAAGAACAGGTTCACCACCGTCTTGCCCCGCAGCGTCGGGACCTTCTTGATGGGCCGCTCCGCCACCTCGCGGAACGACTCGGCGGTGTCGAGGATGGTGCGGATCTCCTCGGCGGAGAGCTCGGCGATGCCGAGGAGATCCTTCCGGGTCCAGGGGATGGTACGGGTCTCCGATCGGGCCTCGGGGGCCTCGGCCATCACGCCTCCTCCTCGCGGGTCATGAGCCGCACGTCGGTGGCGCCGTCGGTCTCCTCGAAGCGCACCTCCACGTGCTCGTCGGCGGCGGTGGGAACGTCCTTGCCGAAGAAGTCGGCCTGGATCGGCAGCTCCCGGTGCCCCCGGTCGACCACCACGGCGAGCCGGACCGCCCGCGGGCGGCCGTAGTCGATCAGTGCATCGAGGGCGGCGCGGATGGTGCGGCCGGTGTAGAGGACGTCGTCGCAGAGGACGATCACCCGGTCGTCGATGGGTACGCCAAAGCGGGTCTCCCCGACCACGGGCTGGGGGGCGATGGTGGAGAGATCGTCCCGGTAGAGGGTGATGTCGAGCGTGCCGACCGGGACCGTCACGCCCTCCATGGTCTCGATCTCGGCGGCGATCCGCTCGGCGAAGGGGACGCCGCGAGTGCGGATGCCGACGAGCATCAACCCCTCGGTGCCGCCGTTCTTCTCCACGATCTCCCCGGCGATCCGCCGGACGACACGACGGATCTGCTTGGAATCGAGGAGCGTCTTCTTGGGCTGGAGAGTCGGCGGCAAGGCGGGCTCCGGCTGCGGATCGCGCGGCATGCTACGCCCCGGACGGCGGGATGTCAACGCGCCGGTGCGGGCGGCTCGACTCCCGAACGAAGCGGGAGGAACGGCTCGGGCAGGTCATCTCAGGGCTCCTTTCCGGTGCACACGTCCTCGGAGCTCATAGTCCGGAAGCTCCACACGTCGTGCAGGTACAGGCCGAAGGGGATCCACCAGATCAGGTCGTTGGTGATCACCAGGAACGCGCTCTCCACGGGCCACCGGCCCTGGAGGACGAGCGTGGCGAAGCCGAGGGGCCCCAGGACCTTCCCCGCCAGGCCGACCCCGGCGAGGAGCGCCCCCCGCTCCGGCACCCGCGCCACCTCCAGGTAGAGCACCCCGTAGAGGCCGATCACCATCCCCAGGCAGGCCCAGATCTCCGGATAGCGGGGCGGCTCCATCCCCGCGAGCTGGAAGAACCACCCCGGCCGGAGCGCCGAGACCGCGCCCCAGGCCAGGTTGTAGACCCCCGCCGCCACGAACGTGGCCCGGTGGAAGGTCCTTCGGCGGAGGTGGCTCACGCGATCTTCCCCTCACGGGTGGGCCCTCGCGATCCGCCGCGCATCAGGGCTTCAGTGGAGACGGGCATCCCACGGAGTGTGCCACAGGAGCCGGGCCGACGGCCCGAGCGGTCCGGCGCGCCGGAATCGGCGAGAACCGGTCCGTCCACCACCTCACCAGATCTATACTCTGGTCCCCACGAGCGGACGAGGGTGAACCGATGCGGGAATGAACAGGTCCAGGAGGGGAGGACACGCTGATGGCAAATGAACCCGACGGCCTGGCCCTGGCCGAGCATCTCCGCAAGGTCCACTTCTCCCTGATCGTGGCCTGCTTCGCGTGCCTGGTGGCGTTGTCGGTGGAGATCCCGAGCGACATCCAGCAGGCCAAGGCGAGCCTGTCGCGGCTCCGGGTGCTGGAGGGGATGGACCAGGGCCAGTGGCTGGCGGCTGCCCTGGACGACGAGCTCCGCGAGGCGTCCATGGCAACCCGGGGACGGCGCGTCCATCGGGCCTACCCCGACTACGACGAGATGCTCGCCCAGGTCGGAACCATGGTCACGATCGAGTCGTGGAGCGAGCTGCCGGAGTGGGTGGTGGCCGCCTCGGGATTCCCGGTCTACGACGGCGGGTCGGCGGAGGAGGGGGAAGAGGACACGAAGAAGCCGGCTCCGACGGCCTACCACCAGTACGAAGAGGGCGAGGGGACGGGAGCGTTCGCGCCGATCCGCACCGTCGCCGACGTGCAGAGCCTCTGGGCGGCGCTGGCCGGACCGACCTCCGTCTGGGTCCCGGTGGAGATCGAGTCGTCCGAGTCGAGCTCCGTGACTCCCCTCCAGGAGCTCTTCGCCACGAGGACCGCGGCCCGGCAGCAACTCGGGGGGATGGCCGTGCGCCGCTTTCCTTTCGACTATCGGCGCTGCGAGGACGGGGCCGCGGTCGTCCGGGAGACCGCCGTCCGGCGCGTGATCCGCGGCTGCACCACCATCGCGTTCGGCAACGCCGATTTCCGGCTCGGGGTGCGGTTCGTCGAGACGCGGGTCAACCTGCTCCCGCGACTGACGGCCTTCCTCGGCCACCCGTCGTCCGACCCGCGGTTCGAGATTGCGTTTCCGCACCTCGCCGAGCGCGCCAGAGGCCGGGAGGGCGACGTGCTGGAGGTGCTCGCCGCCGACCTGGCCGGCGCCGAGGAGGCCGCCCGGCAGGAGGAGGGCCTGACGCTGCTCGGCGTCAGCGTGCCGGTGGCCCGCCTGACTCTCTGGGGCGGCTTCGCCCTGCTCTGCCTGCAGCTCTACTTCGTCCTCCACCTGAAGGAGCTGACCCACCGGCTGACCGGGACGGAGAACGGCCGGAAGGAAACCGCCGCCGTGGTGCGGTTCCCCTGGATCGCCTTCTACCCGGGCCGCGCGGCGGCCACCGTCACCGTCCTGTCGGCCTGCCTCCTGCCGCTGACCCTGGCGCTCCTGCTGGCCCTCGGTGCCAACCCCGCGGCCCCGCTCGACCCATTCTCCGACCCTGCCCGGCTCCAGGAGCTCACCGCGCCGACCCTCTGGCTGCGCGTCCTCCTGCTGACCGGAGCGAGCGGCGTCCTCGCGTGGCGCTCCGGCCGGCTGCTCCGGACGCTCCGCGCGGCGGCCGCGCGAGACGAGGGCCCGGAGGCCGGTTCCCGGCCA
>JASFUJ010000598.1:0-3334 GCA_050050355.1 Acidobacteriota bacterium | reverse complement strand
CACCTGGGAGCGCTCCGCCCGCGAGCACCTGGAGGTGTTCCGCGCAGCGGCCTGTCCGCCGCGCCTCGCCCCACCGGGAACGCAGGCCACCGGGTCAGAGGGGTGATCCGAAGGGCGGCGGCGCCCCCTTCTCCCCTCGGAGGGGAGAAGGGGGATGGGGGGGTCAGAGGGGTGATCCAGAAAGAAACACCCCCAGATACCGCGTGTCCGAGCTCTCCGGGTTCAGCCGCGCCGGCACCGCCCCGTGCGAGGTCTCCACGACGAAGCGCCCGATCCGCTCGGGTGCCGCGTCCCCGAGCACGTCCAGGGTCGCCACCGGCTCGGGCCGGATCGTCACCGGCGTCCCGCGGCGCTTGGCGGGACCGTCGAACCGCACCACCACCCGTCCGTCCGCCCCGGTGAGAGTGGCCACGTTGTCGGCGGACACCGAGCCCAGCCGGAGCCGGATCTCCGGGAGCGGCCCATCGGCCACGACGTAGACCTCGGACCGGCTCGCCCCGAGGACCCAGACCCCGCGCTCGTTGCGCTCGGTGACGAAGAAGGTCTCGCGCGGCACCAGCCAGGCGCGCACCCCCTCCGTCGCGGTGGCCGGGGCCCCCTCCAGCCGTCCGTAGCCCGGCAACCGCCCCCGGGCCAGCAACGTCGCCTCGAGGGGGAGCGGCCGATAGGTGGCGCCGCGGGCGTGGAGCTCGAAGACCGCCTCCGGCACCGGCGGGCGCACGGCCCCCGCCACCGCCGGCACGGTCCACAGGCCGGCGGCCAGGAAGGGCGCCAGCACTGCGCGGCCCGCCCGCAGCCGCCAGGGCAGGAACAGGAACACCGGGTAGACCGCGGCGAGCCCGGCGAGCCCCGGCGCGGCGGGGCTCGCGGCGGCTTCCGGCAGGCGGAGCGCCAGGAGCAGGCCGTAGAGGGCCAGCGCGGCCGCCAGCAGGTGTCGCGTCCGCCCTCCCGAGCGCCGCAGGTCCACCAGGTAGAGCCCGACGGCGAAGACGGCGAACGGGAAATAGGGGAGCAGCCCCACGTGCCGTCCGGTCAGGAGGTACCAGGCGTTCAGCGCCGCGTGCTCCGCCACCGGGCCCGTGCTCCACCCCGGGAAGGGATCTCCGGTGACCGTCCGCTGGGCGTACGCCAGGCCGAGCCCCGTCGCCGCGGCCACCGTCGCGAAGGCCGCCGCGGCCTTCCAGCGCCGCGACCAGAACAGGTCCACCGCCGGCGGCAGGGCGAACAGGCCGAGGGCCGGCTGCGCGGCGAAGGCGCAGCCCGCGAGGACCCCGGCCACGGCCAGCGGCAGGACCTCCCGGCGCCCCCACACGGGACGCTCCCGCACCGCGCACCAGAGGGCCAGGGCGAAGAAGACGCAGGCCGCCTCGAACGCGGTGGAGGTCAGGGCCAGGGCGTGGGCGACCGCCGCCGACGCGAAGAAGAACGCGGACAGGACGAGCCCGCTCCGCGGCATCCTGCGACAGCCCCGAGGGTGGCCGACGAGCCACCAGGCGACCCAGAAGGCGGCGAGGAACAGGGCCGCGTTGAGCACCCGCAGCCCCCGAGGACCGAGCACGCCGTACGCGGGGGCGGCGAGCAGCGGGTAGACCAGGGATCGAGCGTAGACGGGCGGCGACTCGCCGGGGGCGCCGCCCTCGCTCAGCGCCGGACCGCGGACGTCCCCCCGCGACCAGCGTTCGGCCCGCACCCGGTCCTCGCGATCGAAGCGCAGGTCCCCGTCCTCCCAGAGGCTGGCGGTGGCCCCGAGGACGGTGGCCTCGTTGCCCGCCAGCGGTCCCTGCGGCGCCGGCAGAGCGTAGGCGCACACCAGGAGGAGCGCGCCGGCGGCGAGCAGGTGGACGGTGCGGCGCTGAACGGTCACGGCTGCCAGACTCTAGCAGCCCGCGACCGGTATCATCCGCCTTCGTGAGCCGAACCGTCGCCGTCGACCTGCGCGCTCTGGTCCCGGAACCGACCGGGATCGGGGTCTACACCCTCGAGATGCTCCGGGCCCTGAGCGCCCGGGGCGGGTTCGACTACGTGGGCCTGGCCCACAGGGAGCCCCGGGGAGCGCGGGAGCTGGCCGCCCTCGGGGTCGCGCTCGAGCACCGGCGGGCCCCGCTCGGAGTGTTGTGGCAGCAGGCGCTCCTCCCCCGGCGGCTCGCGGCCGGGGACCTGGACCTCCTCTGGTCGCCCCTCCAGACCCTGCCCCGGAGCTCCCCGGTACCGGCTGTCGTGACCGTCCACGACCTGACCGTCCTCCTGATGCCCGACGTGCACCGGGCCAAGGTCCGCTGGAGCCAGGTTCCCTTCCTCCAGCGCTCCTTCCAGACCGCCCGGCGCGTGGTCGCCGTCTCGGAGTCGACGGCCCGCGACCTCCGCTTCCACTTCCCCGAGGCCTTCGCCCGGGACGCCGACAAGCTCCGGGTGGTGCCCGAAGGGGTGTCCGAGGACTTCCGGCCCGCCGGGGACGCCGAGCGCCGGGCGATCCGCGAGGAGATCGGTTGCCCCGGCGGCTATCTGCTCTACGCCGGCACCCTGGAGCCGCGCAAGAACGTGGCCGCCCTGCTCGACGCCTGGCTCGCCTTGCGCGCCCAGGACGCCGGCGCCCCGCCCCTGGTGCTCGCCGGCGGCTACGGCTGGCGCTCCCGCGGCCTGGTGCGCCGGATCGAGCGCCTCCGCGCCCATCCGGATCTCCGCGGCGAGCTCCACGTGCTCGGTCGCGTGGACCGGTCCCTGCTGCTGCGGCTCTTCCGCGCCGCGACCGTCTTCGCCTACCCGTCCCACTACGAGGGCTTCGGCCTGCCCGTGGTCGAGGCCATGGCCTCCGGCGTCCCGG
The DNA here is from genome assembly GCA_050050355.1 of Acidobacteriota bacterium. Taxonomy (GTDB): domain Bacteria; phylum Acidobacteriota; class Thermoanaerobaculia; order Multivoradales; family DATKCC01; genus JASFUJ01. Next base: position 513 of record JASFUJ010000598.1, on the reverse strand, counting down.
TGGTCACGTCCGACGTCTCGAGCCTCCCCGAGGTCCTCGGCGACGCCGGCCTGACGGCCCGCCCCGAAGAGCCCGGCGCCATCGCCGGCGCCGTCCGCAAGATCCTCGACGACCCGCCCCTGGCCCGCGAGCTCGCCGCCCGCGGCCTGGAGCGGGCGAGGCGCTTCCGCTGGGACGTGGCCGCCGAGCGGATGGAGGAGGTCTTCGAGGAGGCGCTGGGCTGATCTCTGGATCTCCCCCCAGCTCCCTCGATCCCTCTCCCCCCTCACGGGGGGCGAGGGACGCCAGCCCACCGGATCTCCCCCCCAGCTCCCTCGATCCCTCTCCCCCCTCACGGGGGGCGAGGGACGCCAGCCCACCGGATCTCCCCCCAGCTCCCTCGATCCCTCTCCCCCCAACTCCCTCGATCCCTCGCCCCGGCCGGCACAGGTCCGGCCGCTACCGGGCAGACGGGGTGCGCCGGTCAGCTCCGGCAACGAACAGTGACCCGTGGAGCGGGTCGGGAGGCCCCGG
>JASFUJ010000597.1:0-3338 GCA_050050355.1 Acidobacteriota bacterium | reverse complement strand
GCCCGGTCGACCTCCTGGTCGACGGCGGCACGCTCTCGTCCACGCCCTCGACCATCGTGAACGTCCGCCCCTCTCCGCCGCAGATCGAGCGGCTGGGGGCGGTCTCGGAGGCCGAGATCCGGCGCGTGCTCGGCACGGAAGAGGTGGAGACGCTCCGATGACGGAACTGATCCTCGGCATCGAGACCTCGTGCGACGAGACCGCGGCGGCGGTCGTCGGCGAAGATCTCCGGATCCTGTCGAACGTGGTTTCCAGCCAGATGGAGCTCCACGCCCGCTACGGCGGCGTGGTCCCCGAGGTCGCGAGCCGGGTGCACACCTCGGAGATCGTCCCCGTCCTCTCCTCGGCGATGTCCGAGGCCGGCGTCACCCCCGGTCGGCTGGCCGCGGTCGCGGTCACGCGCGGCCCCGGGCTCATCGGCTCCCTCCTGGTGGGGGTCTCGGTGGCGAAGGCGCTCGCCCTCTCATGGGGGAAGCCGGTCCTGGGGATCAATCACCTCGAGGGACATCTCGCCTCGGCGTCCATGGGGGAAACCCCGGTCCGGTATCCGTGTCTCGTCCTCCTGGTCAGCGGAGGGCACACGCTGCTGGCGCGGGTCCTGGAGCCCGGGAGCTACGAGCTGCTGGGCTCGACGCGCGACGACTCGGTCGGCGAGGCGTACGACAAGGTGTCCCGGCTGCTCGGGTTCGGCTATCCGGGCGGCCCCGTCCTGGACCGGGTGGCCAAGGAGGCTCCGGCGACCCTGGACTTCCCCCGGCCGATGCTCGGCGACGGCCTGGAGTTCTCGTTCTCCGGCCTGAAGTCCGCGGTGGCGAGCTACGTGCGGAGCGAGCCCGATCACGATCCGCGCGAGGTGGCGGCGTCGTTCGTCGCAGCGGCGATGGACGTGCTGCTGGCCAAGCTCGACGCGGCGGTCCGCCTCGGCGGCTTCCGCTCGATCGCAGTGGTGGGAGGGGTCGCCGCCAGCCCCATCCTGAGAGACCGGCTCGCGGAGCTCGGCCGGCGGCACGATCTCCCGGTCTGCCTCCCGCCGGTGAAGCTGGCCACCGACAACGGGGCGATGATCGCCGCGGCCGCCTGGCCGCGTTTCCGGAGCGGCGGAGGCGACCCGCTCGACTTCGGCGCCGATGCGTCGCTCTCCCTGGCGGGCGACCCGGAGCGCCGGAGCGCGTAGGAGTCTGCGCGGCAGGACCGCGCGGCCACGTGGTCCTGCCGCGCAGACTCCTGGACGCCCGCTCAGCCCGGGCTCGGCGGGCCGTCGGTGTCGGGGGGGCGCAGGTAGAGGATCTCCAGGTCCGACTGCGCCCCTCGACCCGCCTCCCGGCCGTCTTGGCCCTCCTGGCCCTCCTCGCCGAGAATCCCGATCATGGCCTCGGCGCTCGGATGGTCGAAATCCGCCGGGGCCATCGTGCAGTGCTCGAGCCCGGAGAAGGCGTCCGCGTAACGGCGCACGCCATTTCCCACCAGCAGACACTCTTCATCCAGCGCGGCCAGGTGCCGGGCGAGCGCCGACGGTGCGCTGACCGCCGGCTCCTGGATCGGCTCGATCCCTCCGCTCTCCCGGCGCCGGTAGGCCGAGTGGTAGACCTCGCCCCGGCGGGCATCGACGACCGGAACGATCCGGCGGTCGGTCAGCCGGACCGGGAACGCGAGGAGCTCGAGGCTGGACAGCCCGAGAATCGGGATGCCGCGTGCGTAGGCGATCGCCTTCCCGGTCGCGATTCCGACCCGCAGGCCGGTGAAGAGGCCGGGACCGACGTCGACCGCCACCAGGTCGAGATCGGCCATCGTCACCCCGGCCTGGCGGCAGAGGAAGTCGACGGCTGGGGTCAGGGTCTCGGCGTGCCGCCGGGCGCCCGCCGCGCGGAACGAGGCGAGGAGCCCGTCGCTCCCGCCGATCGCCACACCGACCTGCTCCGTGGCGGTTTCGAGACCGAGAACCAGCATCGTCAACCGCTCCGTTCCGCCGGCCGCAGGGCGGATTCCAGCCGGCCCTCCCGCGGCTCCCAGGTCGGCCCGATCGGCCGGAGCTCGAACAGGCGATGCGCTTCGGCGGGGTCGACGCCGTGGGCGTCGTCGAAGAGGATGCGGATCTCCAGGAAGTCCCGGGGAATCTCGGAGACCAGGATCTCCGGCCATTCCACGACCAGGACCGCATCGCCCCCGAGAAGCTCGGGGAGATCGAGATCGACCAACCCGGACGCGCCCTCGAGGCGATAGAGGTCCAGGTGATGCAACCGCAGGCGCCCCGCGTAGCTGTGCAGGAGGGTGAACGTGGGGCTGGTCACCCGCCCGCGGATTCCCAGGGCTTCGGCCAGCCCCTTGACGAAGGTGGTCTTCCCGGCACCGAGATCGCCGTCCAGGAGGAGGACTTCGCCGCCGGTCAGGAGCGGCTCGAGCCGCGCCGCCAGCCGACGGGTCTCGTCTGCGGAGTGCGAACGGGCGCGAATCATCACCGGGGACTTTACAGCAAGGCGCTCCGGCCAGACATCTACGAAGGCCGCTTTCGTGACGAGTGAGTCAAGTTTTCCCGATCCGTCGAAAACGCCGCTCCGATCAACCTTGACGATCCTCTGGATCACCCCCACAACCCCTCGATCCCCTTCCCTCCCTCCAGGGGGGAAGGGGACGCGGTCGTCCGGATCACCCCCACAACCCCTCGATCCCCTTCCCTCCCTCCAGGGGGGAAGGGGACGCCCCCGCCCGGAGCTCGCCTCGTCGGCTCGGCTCTGATGCACTCGTCCGTTTGAGGCGAAGCTTCACTGGGAGTCTGCGCGGCAGGATCCCGCGGCCGCGCAGACCTCTAGGTGTACAGGGTCAGGAACCGGTCCAGGATGTCGTCCGCCTGCGGCGACGGGCCCAGGATCCGGTCGAGCAGCGCCGGGTCGGCGTCGGGGGGCAGGTACTCGTCCCGGTACATGAGCAGCCGCTCGCGGATGTGGGACTCGGTCAGCTCGCTGTGGAACTGGGAACCGTAGACCGGCCGGTCCGAGAGGCGGATCGCCTGGTGAGGGCAGCGCTCCGAGCGGGCCAGAACCTCGAAGTCGGGCGGCAACACGCCGATCCGGTCGTGGTGACCGAGCTGCACCGTGAAGCGCTCCGGGAAGCCCTCGAACAGGGGGTCGGCGAGACCCTCGGCGGTGAGGCGGACCGGGTGCGTGCCCACCTCCGCGTTCTCATGGTCGGCGATCACCGTGCCGCCGAAGGCGTGCGCCAGGAACTGGTGCCCCCAGCAGGAGCCGAACAGGGGGCGGCCGGCCTCGATCAGGCGGTGGACCACCTCGGTCAGGGGCTCCGTGAACGGGTGCTCGTGGGTGGCGGAATGGCCGCCGGCGCCG
>JASFUJ010000596.1:0-3344 GCA_050050355.1 Acidobacteriota bacterium | reverse complement strand
GCCAGAAACGGCGCAGGAGGTTCCGGGGATTCCCGGGCGAGACAGGCCCCGAAGAAGCACACTCGGCAAGGACGGTCAAGAACAGGCAGGAACGCGGAGGCGGAGAAGAGGGTCGGGGAGTTGGGGGGCGATCCAGGACGGCGGCGCCCTCTTCCCCTGCCCCCGCGTCGTCAACCCCTACAGGTACCGCGCCCGCCGCACCCGGCTTCCACGGCTCCCGGACGTCAACGCCTCCGCCAGCGCCTCGGCGCTGGGCGGGGCGGCGAGACCGGCCCGATCCTGCACCGTGGGCAGCGGCAACGCCGGCAGGAACTCCGGCGCGGTCCGCACGCCGGTGGCCGCCTCGAAGCCGGAGGCCACCCGGATCAGCGTCGGCTCGCTCCAGGCCCGGCCGAAGAAGCTCACGCCCACCGGCAGGCCGAAGGAGAAGCCCGCCGGCACCGTGACGTTCGGGTAGCCCGCCACCGCGGCGTACGACGAGCTGCCGGTCAGGAAGAGGTCGCCGTTGACCAGGTCCGTGGTCCACGCCGGGGACCCGGTCGGGGCGATGATGGCGTCGAGCTGCTCCTGGTCCATGATCGCGTCGATCCCTTCCGGGCCGGCCAGGCGCGGGCCGCGCTCGACCGCGGCCAGATAGGTCGGCTCGTCGAACAGCTCCATCTCCGCCAGCTCGAACCACTCCTGGCCGAAGTACTGGAGCTCCTCGTCCGCGTGGTCCAGGTTGAACTGGATCACGTCGGCCATGGTGGAGACCGGGACCCCGGTGCGCGTGGCAAGGTAGGCGTTCAGGTCCCGCTTGAACTCGTAGACCAGGACGATGATCTCCGACTGGTCGCTGAAGAACTCGTTCACGTTGGGCGGGTTGGCCGGATCCACGATCACCGCGCCGGCGGCCTCCATGGCCTGGATCGCCTCCTCGAAGATCGCGTCGGCCTCGGCGCTGCCGCCGGTGACGCCGTCGCGCATCACCCCGATGCGCGCGCCCACCAGGCCGTCGGGATCGACGAACTGGGTGTAATCCTCGAAGAAGTTCCCGGCGCTGGCGAAGGTGGCCGGGTCGCGCAGGTCGCCGCCGGTCATCGGGCCGAGCACCGTCGCGGCGTCGGCCACCGTGCGGCCGTGGACGCCGATCGTGTCCTGGCTGGCGGCGATGGGCACCACGCCGCTCCGGGAGACCAGGCCCACCGTGGGCTTGATCCCCACCACGCCGCAGGCCGAGGCGGGGCAGACCACCGAGCCGTCGGTCTCGGTGCCGAGGGCGGCGGCGCAGAGGCTCGCCGACACGGCGGCGGCGGAGCCGGAGCTCGATCCGCAAGGGTTGCGGTCGAGGACGTAGGGGTTGCGCACCTGGCCGCCGCGGCCGCTCCAGCCGCTCGAGGAGTCGAAGCCGCGGAAGTTGGCCCACTCGGAGAGGCCCGCCTTCCCCAGGATGATCGCGCCGGCCCGGCGGAGCTTCCAGACGGCGCGCGCATCCCGGTGGGCCGAGGCCCCCATGAGGGCGAGCGAGCCCGCCGTGGTCATCATCCGGTCACCGGTGTCGATGTTGTCCTTGAGGATGATCGGGATGCCGTGGAGCGGACCGCGCACCTGGCCCATCATCCGCTCCCGGTCGCGCCGTTCGGCGAGGCGCCGGGCGTCCGGGTTGGTCTCGATGATCGAGTTGAGGCCGGGGCCCTCCCGGTCCAGGGCGTCGATCCGGTCCAGGTACATGTCGACCAGGTCCGCGGCGGAGAGCTCACCGCCCTCGAGCATCGCCTGGAGCTCGGCGATGGTCGCCTCCTCCAGCTCGGGGGCCGGCGCGTCGCCGTGCTGGGCGGCGCCGGCCGGAGCGCCGGGGAGCAGGGTGCTCAGCGAGGCGCCGGCGCCGGCGGCCGCGGCGGTCCAGCGGAGGAAGCTCCGGCGGCTGACCCCCTCGTCCGGGCGGCGATGCTGCTCTCGGTTCTCCGGAGCTTCGGAATGATCGGGACGACGATCTTCGGGCATGGCGACCCTCCTCTCTCGACCTCCTGGGAGGTCGCGGAAATGATCGGGACGACGGCCGCCGGACCGTCCAACGGTTCGGCCGGCCGCCGGGGTACGCCGGCTCGGGAGCCTCTGGTGCCGTCTCCGTGAAGAGGCTTCATCTTACCTCAACCACGGCCCGGACTCGGATGCCGGAGGGGAGCTCCGTGCTCGGGCGGGTGGGCCGCACGCGTCTCGGAACCGTCCGCCGACCTGCGCGAGCCGGCGGGTCGCATTTCCGTCTTGCTGGATGGGAGGCGCGTGTTCCGGGCGCCCCGGAGAGAGGTGGACCCCGTCGTTCAACCCCGCCGGTCCCCGATTCGAGAACAACGTGCCTCCGGAGAAGAACTTCTCCTTGCCGGGCCCGGAGGTGAGGAAATCGGCTCGCAGAATCACACTGATCTTTTCGGCAGGTTCGACTCCATCATGGCGTTGGCAAAAGAAGCTCACAGCGTGATTTCGGGGGTCGGCGGTCCGTCCCCGTGGAAGTTGCCTGGGAAGACCACCGGGCCTACAGTGACGTCGTGAGCCACGGTCCTACTCTGCACACCGACGCGGAACAGAGCCGCCCCGCGGGAGGGGTGGTCCTGGCCGTCTTGCGGGCCTATCGGCGCGTCTCTCAGAGAGGGCTCGCCCGGCGCACCGGAGTTCATCACGCGACGATCTCCCAGGTGGAGCGTGGCAAGCGAACGTTGGGCGAGGCCGACCGCCAGCGCCTCCTGGCCGGTCTCGAGCTGCCGGAGCGCGCGTGGGAGACGGTGGAGAGCCTCGTCGAGTGGCTCGACTGGCTGGCCGAGCGGTACGAGGCGGGCGCCCCGGAGGGTGGAGCGAGTGGGGCGGCACGGGGTGCCGGTGCGATCGGGCGCGATGGGGAAGAGAGAGCTCGCCCGGATCTCGGGGCGCAGCGGCGGGAGGCGGACCGTCTGGCCGAGACGGCGGGTCGTGAGCGCCAGCGCCAGGTCGCCGAGCTGCTCGACTTCCTCATCGTCCTGAACTCGTGACGTGAGCCTCGGGGGACGCCCCCGGCCAGCCTTCACCAACGACCCGGTGCGACGTCCAGGATCACCTGATCGGAGTCACCGACGCCGAAGGCAACGTCACCACCTCCACGTACTCCGACCGGGGGGTGGGAGGGTGGACTGGAGAACCACCAAGTTTCAATCCACGCCTCCGCGCGGGAGGCGACCGCCCGCTGGGCGAGACCCACCGCCGCTGCTCGTCGTTTCAATCCACGCCTCCGCGCGGGAGGCGACGGCACGGTGGAGCTGCAGGCGCGGCTGGTCGGATGGTTTCAATCCACGCCTCCGCGCGGGAGGCGACCACCACCCCGTCGGAGCCCGCAT
>JASFUJ010000595.1:0-3344 GCA_050050355.1 Acidobacteriota bacterium | reverse complement strand
GGCCTCCTCGACCGCCGGCTCCGTGCGCGCCGACAGCGGCAGCAGGCAGACGGCCCGCCGCACCTCCGAGTCCCGCCGGGGCGGCGCCTCCTCCAGGACGAGATGGACGTTGGTGCCGCCGATGCCGAACGAGCTCAGGCCGGCGCGGCGCGGGCCGTCGGAGGCGTGCCAGTCCGTCAGCTCGCTCTGCACGAAGAACGGCGTGCTCTCGAAGTCGATCCGCGGGTTCGGGCGCTCGAAGTGGAGGCTCGGGGGCAACCGCCGGTGCTCGAGGGCGAGCACCGTCTTGATCAGGCCGGCGACCCCGGCGGCGGTGTCGAGATGGCCGATGTTGGTCTTGACCGAGCCGATGGCGCAGAACCCGGTCGCGTCGGTCCGGGTGCGGAAGGCGCGGGTCAGGGCGCTGATCTCGATCGGGTCGCCCATCAGGGTGCCGGTTCCGTGGGTCTCCACGTAGCCGATGCTCGACGGGTCGACGCCGCTCACCGTCAGGGCCTCGGCGATGACCTGGGCCTGACCGTCCTCGCCCGGCGCCGTGTAGCCGACCTTGGCGCCGCCGTCGTTGTTCATCGCCCAGCCGCGCAGCACCGCGCGGATCCGGTCGCCGTCGTCGACCGCGTCGTCGAGGCGCTTGAGGACCACCGCGCCGAGGCCGCTCCCCGGCACGGTGCCGCGAGCCGCCGCGTCGAAGGCCCGGCAGTGGCCGTCGGGGGCGAGGATCCCCTCCTCGGCGTAGACGTAGCCCTGGGCCTGCGGGACCTCCAGGTTGACGCCCCCGGCGAGGGCCAGGTCGCACTCCCCGGAGAGCAGGCTCTCGCAGGCCAGGTGCACGGCGACCAGAGAGGTCGAGCAGGCGGTCTGCACCGTGACGCTGGGGCCGCGCAGGTCGAGCTTGTAGGAGACCCGCGTGCTCAGGTAGTCCTTGTCGTTGCCGGTCAGCACCGGGAAGTCGCCGGCCGCCGCGACCAGCTCCCGATTCGGCAGCAGGTTGCGCAGCAGGTAGCTGTTGATCCGCACCCCGGCGTAGACGCCGGCCCGCCCCTCGAAGGTGCCCGGGGCGTACCCGGCCGACTCCAGCGCCTGCCAGGCGCACTCGAGGAAGAGGCGGTGCTGGGGGTCGGTGATCTCGGCCTCCCGGGGCGTGAGGCCGAAGAACTCCGCGTCGAAGCGCTCGATGCCGTCCACCGTCCCCCGGCGCGGCACGTACCGGGGGTGCCCGGCGAGGCTCGGATCGACCCCGGCGTCCGCCAGCTCGGTCGTCGAGAAGGTACGGATCGACTCGACGCCGCCGCACAGGTTGCGCCAGAACTCGTCCGCGTTCCGGGCTCCGGGGAACCGGCAGCCGAGACCGACGACCGCGATGGCGTCTTCCGGCAGGGCGTTCCGGGTCATGGGCCCTCCTCCCCGTCGTTGCGCCGCCGCCTACGCCTCCGGGACGAGCGCCGGCGCGCCCGCTCCCGCGCCTCTCCGCGCTCCAGCCCCTCGTCGACCGCGGCCGCGTCCGCTCCGCCGTCCTCCAGGAAGCGGGCCAGGGACGAGATCGTGGAGTGGCGGAACAGGGCGTTCAGCGGCAGCTCCCGCCCCAGCTCCTCCTCGAGCCGCCGGTGGACCTGGACGATGTGGACGGACGAGCCGCCCAGGTCGAAGAAGTTGTCCTCCACCCCCACGTCGTCGGCCCCGACCTCCAGGACGTCGCTCCACGCCTGCGCCACCGCCTTCTCCATGGCGCCGGCGGCGGGGCGCGCGCTCTGCTTCCGGCGCTCGGGCCGGATCTCCTCGGGCGACGGCAGCGCCTTGCGGTCCACCTTGCCGACCGCGGTCAGCGGAAGCTCGTCCAGGAGCACGAGGGACGAGGGGACCATGTAGTCCGGAAGCTCGGCGGCCAGGTGGTCCAGCACCTCCTCGCCCAGCGGATGACCGGAGTCCAGCAGGCGCGCGGACGAGGGCTTGCGGGATGCGGCCCGCTCCGGGTCGGCGGCACCCGGCTCCAGGTCGGCGACGCTCGGATCGTCCTCCGGCAGCCCGCCGCCGAGCAGCGCGTGGAGGAAGACATCGTCCTCCTCCAGGTCCAGGCTGCCGCGGACGCTGTCGAAGTCCAGGCCGCCCACGGGGCAGAGCCCGAGCCCCACGGCGGCGCACTCCGTCATGAGGAGCTGGGACAGGTAGCCCGCCTCGAGGAGGCAGAAGTCTCGCGCCACCTCGCCGTACATCGGAGCGATGGCCCGCAGCCGTCCCACCAGCAGGATCGTGAAGGCGGCGCCTTCCGCCACCGGCTGGTTGACCGGGGCGTGGATCTCCGGCCCGAACCGGGCCTCCGGATCGAGCAGCACCAGGCGGTGCGCCACCGGGTCGTGGTAGTAGGTGCCTCCGGCGAGGCCGTCCACCCGGCCCGGCGCCGCGTAGAGATAGGTCTGGACCGGGTAGAGCGTGCCGGCGGACGGGTAGCGGTAGACGGTCTCCCGATCCACCGTCTCGCTCAGCAGGCAGCTCATCAGCTCGCCCACGCGGTCGACCGGCACGGCCTCGGAGCGGAACCGGCGCCGGCTGCGCCGGCCCCGGTAGGCGGCCCGCCGCGGCCGGTCGAGGGACGGGCGCTCCAGGTCCACGCCGGAACGGTCTCCGCGGTCCCGTCGCAGGCCCCAGCGGGCCTCCTTGAAGCGCTCTCGCCGCGCCGGATCCAGGATCAGGCCGGAGAGCTCCTCCGGCAGCTCGGCGGCGGCCCGGGAGGCCGCCGGCGATCCGTCCCCGGACGGCTCCGGGGAGCCCTCCTCCGCCACCAGGTAGGCGACCAGCGACTTGGTGCCCCGGGCCTCCCCGACGGCGTCCACCGCGGCGGCGCGGATCCGCGGGTGGCGGAGCAGGACCGACTCGATCTCCCCGAGCTCGACCCGGTGCCCCTGGACCTGGACCTGGAAGTCCTCCCGGCCGAGGAACTCGATGGTCCCGTCCGGCAGCCACCGGCCCAGATCCCCGGTCCGGTAGAGCCGCTCGCCGGTGTCCGGGTGCTCCAGGAAGGCGGCGCGGGTCCGCTCCTCGTCGCGCCAGTAGCCGGAGGCCACGCCCCGGCCGCCGATGTAGAGGTCGCCCGGGACCCACGCCGGCCGCTCCTCGAGCCGATCGTCGAAGACGTGGAAGGTCTGGTCGGCCATGGGCCGGCCGTAGGGAATGCTGGTCCGGGAGGCGTCCTCCTCGCCGATCGGGTGGAGGATCGACCAGATGGACCCTTCGGTGGCGCCGCCCAGGCTGACGATCTCCGCGTCCGGGGCGAACCGGCGGATGCGCCCCGGGAGATCGACCGGGATCCAGTCCCCGCTCAGGAGGACCAGCCGGAGGCCGCCCAGAGC
>JASFUJ010000594.1:0-3345 GCA_050050355.1 Acidobacteriota bacterium | reverse complement strand
AACACGCCGTTGGCGCCGAACTCCTTGCCGCTCAGCACGTAGGTGCCGTCGAGCAGCCAGCGGGCGGAGAGGAAGATCACGCCCAGCATGACGATCGCGGAGGCGAAGGTCCCGGTATGGAGGGCCTTGCCCGGATCGCCCCCCTCCCGGGTCCGGACCAGGAAGGTCCCGCCCAGGGAGACCAGGATGCCCGCCCCGGCGATCAGCAGGGGCAGCACCACGAGCTCCCGGGTGAACGAGTCGCCGCCCACGCGGGCGGCGTTGACGCCGAGCACGAGCGTCCCGATGATCGACCCGACGTAGGACTCGAAGAGGTCGGCGCCCATGCCGGCCACGTCGCCCACGTTGTCGCCCACGTTGTCGGCGATCACCGCCGGGTTGCGGGGGTCGTCCTCCGGGATGCCGGCCTCGACCTTGCCCACCAGGTCGGCGCCCACGTCGGCCGCCTTGGTGTAGATGCCGCCGCCGACGCGGGCGAACAGGGCGATGGAGCTGGCGCCGAACGAGAACCCGGAGAGCACCGTCACCACGCGCAGGAGGTCGGCCTGGGGCGAGCCGGTGTCGAACAGGCTGCCGTAGACCAGAAACAGCACCGACAGGCCCAGCACGCCGAGGCCGACGACGCAGAAGCCCATCACCGCGCCGCCCGAGAAGGCGACCTTGAGGGCCCCGTTGAGACCGGTCCGCGCCGCCGCCGCGGTGCGCACGTTGGCCGAGGTGGCGACGCGCATGCCGAAGAAGCCGGCCAGCCCCGAGCAGACGGCGCCCGACACGACCGAGAGGGCGATCAGCCAGGAGCTCTGCGGCTGCGGCGCGTTCGCCCAGGCCAGCAGCCCGGCCACCACGACCACGAAGATGGCCAGGACCCGGTACTCCCGGCCCAGGAAGGCCATGGCGCCCTCCCGGATGTGTCCTGCGATCTTGACCATGGTCTCGTCGCCCGAGTCCTGGCGCTTGACCCACGCGCTCCGGACCCAGGCGAACAGGAGCCCGGCCACGCCGCACAGCGGGATCAGGTAGAGAAGAGTGTCTAGGTTCACGAGTTCCCTCCAGTAGGTTTCATTGCGAGCTGGAAATCGTCAGATCGGTCCGGGTGCGTCCGGTTCGGTCGGATTCATCCGTTGAAGCGGTTCATCGCCGCCTCGGCGCCTTCCTCCAGCCAGGCCTCGCACGCGTCGGCGGCCTGCTCGATCATGGCCTCGGCGGTCGCTCGCTCGGCCTCGTCGAACGGGGACAGCACGTAGTCCACCAGGTCGTCCCCGGACGGGGGACCATCCTCGCCGGCGCAGCCGAGGCGCAGGCGGGGCACTTGATCGGTGCGCAGGTTCTCCACCACCGACTCCATCCCCCGGTGCCCGCCCGGGCTGCCGCCGGGACGCAGGCGGAGCCTGCCCAGCGGGAGCTGCACCTCGTCGTAGACCACCAGCGTGCGATCGGGCTGCAGGCCGCGCCGCTCCCTCAGACAGCGCAGGGCGTGGCCGCTCCGGTTCATGTAGGTCTGGGGCAGAACGAGCAGGAGGCCGTCGCCCTCGCCCACCAGGGCGCCGACCAGGGCGTTGCACTCCAGGCGGTCGACGCGGACGCCGCGCCGCCGGGCCAGCTCCCGCACCACCCGGAACCCGAGGTTGTGGCGCGTGTCCCGGTAGCGCTCGCCCGGATTGCCCAGGCCGACCACCGCGCGGGGGCCGGGATCGCCGGCCGCTGTCTCGTTCTCCTCCATCGCTGGGCCTCACGGGAACGTCAAGGGAACGGCGGACGGGTGGGGACGGCGACCGGGAGCGCGGCGGCTCGGACCGCCGGCTCCGCGCCGCGGGCGACACCTCGGGGCTTCGGGGCCCGGAGCCCTCCGGCGAGCCGGCCGGTCAGTCCTCCTCCGACTCCCCCTCCCCATCGCCTTCCTCGTCCTCGGCCCGGTGCCGGCCGATGAGCTCGGGCTCCTCCATCTCGGCCTCGAGCAGCTCCTCGGCCTCTTCTTCCGGCTCCTCGATCCGGTCCGGATAGGAGACCGAGAAGATCACCCGGTCGGGGTCCTCGAGCAGCTCGACGTCCGCCGGGAGCTTCAGGGCTCCCGCGAGAACGGTGTCGCCGATCACCAGCGGTTCCACGTCGACCTCGATCACCTCGGGGATCGCACCGGGCAGGCACTCCACCTCCACCTCGCGGGTCACGAAGTCGAGGACGCCGCCCTCGTCCCGGACCCCGGCGGGGGTTCCCACCGGCTCGACCGGAACGTTGACGCGGATCGTCTGGTCCATCAGCACCCGCTGGAAGTCGATGTGCAGGACCTCCCGGGTGACCGGATCCACCTGCATCTCGCGGATGCGGGCGTGCCGCTGCTGGTCGCTCTCGGCGCGCTTCAACAGGAAGATCGTGTTCTCGGTGGCGCCGTGCCGGAAGGCCTCCTGGACCTTGCGGCGCTCCACCACGATGGGCACCGTCTGCTGATCGGCGCCGTAGAGCACCGCCGGCACGTCGCCGCGGGCGCGGATGCGCCGGCTGACGTTCTTGCCGGTCTTCTCGCGGGTGTGGACTAGGATGTTGAACTGTTCACTCATGACTCTGGTTCCTCGTTCTTCTCCGCTCTTCTCGGGAAGGGGCCCGCACTGATCAGACGAACAGCGAGCTCACCGAGCTGTCTTCGTGGATGCGGCGCACGGCCTCCCCCAGCAGGGCGGCCACCGACAGCGGCATGAGCTTGTCGAGCCGCTCGAGCTTGTCTTCGATCGGGGTGGTGTTCGAGATCATCACCAGCGAGACGGGCGATTCCGCCAGCCGCTCGAGCGCGGGGCCCGAGAGGATGCCGTGCACCCCGCCGGCCATGATCCGTTCGGCTCCCTGGGCGCGGAGCGCCTCGATCGACTTGGTCAAGGTTCCGGCGGTGTCCACGATGTCGTCGATGATCAGGGCGGTGCGCCCCTGCACGTCGCCGATGATGTTCATGGCCTCCGCCTCGTTCGGTCCCGTCCGCCGCTTGTCGATGATGGCCAGCGCGGCCTGCAGGCGCTTGGCGATGGCGCGGGCGCGCTCGACCCCGCCCGCGTCCGGCGAGACGATGGTCAGGTTCGGAATCTCCATCTTGCGCACCGCGTCCAGGAGCACCGGAGCGGCGAACAGGTGATCGACCGGGATGTCGAAGAAGCCCTGGATCTGCGCCGCGTGGAGGTCCATGGTCAGGACCCGGTCCGCGCCGGCCTTGGACACCAGGTCGGCCACCAGCTTGGCGGTGATCGGCACCCGGGGCTTGTCCTTCTTGTCCTGCCGGCCGTAGCCGAAGTAGGGCATGACCGCGGTCACGCGCGCCGCGGAGGAGCGCTTGAAGGCGTCGAGCATGATCAGCAGCTCGAC
>JASFUJ010000593.1:0-3345 GCA_050050355.1 Acidobacteriota bacterium | reverse complement strand
GGCCAGGCTCTGGTTGAACACCAGGTTGGCGTCGTCCCGGTCCCGGCGGCCGACGGCGTGGGCGATCAGCGTCATGGTGCCGACCCCCAGCACCTGGGTCAGGGCGATGACCACGAACTGGAGGTTGCCGGCGGTGCTCACCCCGGCGACCGCCGCCTCGCCCAGCCGGGAGACGAAGTAGAGGTCGACCAGGTAGTACAGCGTCTGGAACATCATCCCCGCGGCGATCGGCGCCGCGAGGCGGAGGAGATGCTTGGGGATCGAACCTTCGGTCAGGTCGCGCACAGCAGTGAATCCTCTCATGCTCCGGAGAACGCCGGGGACGGTCGGGGCCTGCGGCGGCCGCGAATCGCCTCTCCGGCACCTGGACAGACTCCGTCCTCGAAGGCTATATTCGATCGCAACAGACTCTAAAACCCCGGTTCCCGGAGGGGAGGACGACATGCAGGAGCTGACGCACGCGGGGCGCGCCGAGGGTGGCGTGCCGCGACTGGTGGAGGCGCTGCGCGAGCGGTACCGGCGCCAACTGGAGGCCGTCGACGGCTGGGCTCGCCCCTTCGAGCTCCGCATGCCCGACCGCACCTCCTGGCCGATCGGCGACGGCGGCGAGCCGGCCTTCACCGTCTCGATCACCTCGGACCGGGGGCGCGCCGCCCTCGAAGCCTTCGACGAGCTGTCGGTGGCCGAGGCGTACATGGACGGCGATCTCGACATCGAGGGGAACATGCTGGCGGCGCTCAAGGCGCGCCCGATCCTCGGCGACCGGCGGCCGCTCAAGTACCTCTGGGCGACCTACCTCGAGCCGCTGCTCCGCGGTCAGGCGCGGAGCGACAAGCGGTGGATCGCCAGTCACTACGACATCGACCCGGAGTTCTTCCTGCTCTGGCTCGACCCGCGGATCCGCGGCTACTCCCACGGCTTCTTCACCCACGACGACGAGCCCCTCGCGGACGGCATGGAGCGCAAGTTCCGCTACGCCTTCGACGCCTGCGGCATCGAACCGGGCTGGCGCGTGCTCGACATCGGGGGCGGCTGGGGGTCGTTCCTCGAGTTCGGCGCCGAGCAGGGCGTCCACGTCACCTCGATCACCATCTCGGAAGCCTCCCGGCGGACGATGACCGAGCTGATCGAGCGCCGCGGCTACGAGGGCTGCGAGGTGGTCAAGGAGCACTTCCTGGACTACCGGCCGCGGCACCGGTTCGACGCCATCGTCAACCTGGGCGTGACCGAGCACCTGCCCGACTACCGGCGCACGCTGGCGCAGTACGAGCGGCTGCTGAAACCGGGCCGCCGGGTGTACCTGGACGCGTACTCGGGGCGGAAGCACGGCATGCCGAGCTTCATCTCCAAGTGGGTCTTCCAGGGCAACACGTCACCGCTCTGCCTGGAGGAGTACGTGAGCGAGGTGGCCGCGACGCCGTTCGAGGTGGTGGCGATCAAGAACGACCGCCACAACTACTTCCTGACCTGCAAGAAGTGGGCGGAGAACCTGGAGCGGGTGCACGACGAGGTGGTGGCCCGCTGGAACGCGCACCTCTACCGCCGCTTCCGCCTCTACCTCTGGGCGGCGGCCAACTCGTTCGAGACCGGCACCCTGTCGGCCCACCGCATGATCCTGCAGCTCCCCTCCCGCGACGGCGCGCGGCTGGCGGCGACGGAGTCCTGGCGCGACCGGGCTGCGCCCGATCTCGGACCGCCGGCGGCCGAGGCATGAGCCCCCGCGAGCGCCCGCCCGGCGATCCGTTCATCGTCGAGCCCTACTCGCCGCGGGAGGTGCGCTTCCACGTCACCGGCGGGGTGCTCGACGGGGCGTGCTGGCTGGCGGCGGTCGCCTGGCTGGCCACCGCCGGGCGGGAGGCTGCGCCGGCGTGGCCGTGGATCGTGCTGGCGGTGCTCGCCGGCGTCTACCTGGCCGACCTGGCGTCCGGCCTCCTGCACTGGGCGTTCGACACCTGGTTCGACGCCGACGTCACGTTCGTCCGCCGCATGGTGCTCCAGGTGCGCGAGCACCACATCCACCCGAGCCGCATCTTCCTCATCCCCTTCGTCCAGGACGCCGGCACCCTGTCCTGGATCGCCCTGCTCGTCACCGCCCCGGCCCTCGCCTGGGCGCTGGCGGGCGGCGGCGCGGTGGCATACGGCGCGCTCCTCACCGCGGCGGTCTTCAACCCGCTGCTGGTCTTCATGCTGGAGTTCCACAAGTGCGGCCACCGCCCGGCCGGAGCCTGGTGGGTGAAGGCGCTGCAGCGGGCGCAGCTCGTGCTGCCGGTGGACCACCACCTGCGCCACCACTCCGGGAACCACGACATCAACTACTGCATCATCAACGGCTGGGCGGACCGGACCCTCGGCCGGCTCGGCCTGTTCCGGGGCCTCGAGTGGGCGATCGAACGGACCACGGGCGCCCGGCCGCAGCGGGACGACCACGAGTGGTTCCGCCGCTTCGACCGACCGGTGGTCGGGCGGGGCGGCGGCCGGCGGGACGACCGCGCCGGGGACGGCCGGCCGTGAACCGCTACGAGACGCTGGTCACGCGGTGGCGCGACGGCGAGGCCGAGCTGGCGCCGATCACCGGCCTGCTGGGCATCCGGCCGGTCTCCCTCGGCGACGGCGAGGCGGTGGTCGAGATGGACGCCGGCGAGCGGGTGCACAACGCCATGGGGACCGTCCACGGCGGCGTGCTGCTCGACCTGGCCGACGTGGCGATGGGCGTGGCGATGGCGACCCGGCTGGAGGCGGGAGAGGGCTTCGCGACCCTGCAGTCGAGCGTCACCTACCTGCGGGCCGTCCGCGAGGGCCGGTTGACCGCCACCGCGCGGATCGTCCACCGGGGCCGCACCGCCGGCCACCTGGAGTGCGTGGTGCGCGACGGCGACGAGCGCCCGGTGGCGCGCGTCACCTCCACCTGCCTGATCCGGACCCCGCCCGAGCACTGAGAGGCCGCGGACCGGCCACGGAGAGAACCCGGCGGTTCGCGGCAAGTTCCGCCGCACCACCGCACTCCCGGGCGAGAGGAAACTTGAAACACATCCGGTCCTGGGTTCATTCAACCATGAACTCAATCGTCGAAAGGACCGTCGCTCCATGCGCCACCTCGCCTCGAGCCTGCTTTCTCTCATGTTTCTGATCTCCCCGGCCGCCGCGCACGCCGGCTCGTGGACCGACCTGGGGCCCCATGCGGGCCGAGCGGTTTCGGACCTGGTCCTCGACCCGGCGGACCCGGCGGTCTTCTACGCCGGAACGGGCGCCGGGGTCTTCGTCACCCGGGACGCGGGGTCGACCTGGGCGATGGCGAACGAAGGTCTCCTGGAGATCACCCGCTACGGCGCCCCGGCCCACCTCACC